>CAZOUC010000500.1:0-2274 GCA_964582825.1 uncultured Enterobacteriaceae bacterium
GATCGCCCGGGCCCGGGCATTGGCCGGGAAGATCCGCAGCGGTCTCGGTATCGAAACGCCCGGCGCGCTGCCCTCCGCAGCGGAGTGAGCCCGCCGCCACAGGCGGCGGCTCTTGCCCGGACAGGTCCTTGCCTAGAGGAAGGACTCGCCGTAGTCGAGCGGGTCGAGTTCGAACCAGCCTGCCAGGCTCTGGCCGATGTCCGCGAAACTGCGGCGGCAGCCGATCGAGCGCGGCTCGATCCGCGGCCCGTAGGCGAGCACCGGTATGTGCTCCCGCGTGTGGTCCGAGCCGGCGAAGGTCGGATCGCAGCCGTGGTCCGCGCACAGCACGACGACGTCGTCCGGTCCGATCCGCTCCAGCAGTTCCGGCAGGCGCCGGTCGAAGGCCTCCAGGGCGTCGGCGTAGCCGGCGGCATTGCGCCGGTGGCCGTAGAGCATGTCGAAGTCGACGAAATTGGTGAATACCAGGCTGCGGTCGCCGGCGTCCTGCCAGGCGTCGAGCGTTGCGGCCATCAGCGCCTCGTTGCCGTTCGCCTTGATGGTCCGGCTGATGCCCTGGTGGGCGAAGATATCGGCGATCTTGCCGACGCTGATCACCTCGCCGCCGGCGTCGATCAGGCGATCCAGCAGTGTCGGTGCCGGGGGTGGCACCGCGTAGTCGCGGCGATTGCCGGTGCGCTGGAAGTCCGCGGCAGCGGTGCCGACGAAGGGCCGCGCGATGACCCGGCCGATGCGGTACTCGTCGACGAGCTCCCGGGCGATCGCGCACAGTCGGAGCAGGCGTTCGAGACCGAAGTGTTCCTCGTGCGCGGCAATCTGGAACACGCTGTCCGCGGAGGTGTAGACGATCGGTTTGCCGCTGCGCACGTGCTCCTCGCCGAGTCTGGCGATGATCTCGGTGCCCGACGCGTGGCAGTTGCCGAGTATCCCGGGCAGCTGACCGCGCTCGATCAGGCGCTCGAGCAGTTCGGGCGGGAAGCTGTTCTCGCGGGCCTCGAAGTATCCCCAGTCGAACAGCACCGGGACACCGGCAATCTCCCAGTGGCCACTGGGAGTGTCCTTGCCACTGCTGAGCTCTGCGGCGCAGCCCCAGGCGCCGATCGTCGCGGACACCGTCTCGCAGCCGGCCGGGTACGCTCCGGTGCTGAGACGCGCGGCCTCGAACAGGCCCAGGGCACCGAGATTGGGCAGGTTAAGCGGCTGCGGCCGCCGCCCCTGTGCGGCCTCGCGAGCGCAATGAGCGGCGATCGCTCCGAGCGTGTCGGCACCGGCGTCGCCGAAGCTCGCGGCGTCCGCGGTCGCGCCGATGCCGAAGGAATCGAGAACGAGGATCAGCGCGCGCGCCATTGGTCAGGCTCGGTCGTTGCCGGAGAGCGCCATCATGCCTGCAGCGCCAGAAACAGGCCAGCAAGGGTCGCGCTCATCAGATTGGACAGGGTGCCGGCGATGACCGCCAGCAGACCCATGCGGGCGACGTCCTGACGCCGGCTCGGCACGATGCTGCCGAGCCCGCCGAGCAGGATCGCGATCGTCGCCAGGTTGGCGAAACCGCACAGAGCGAAGGTCAGCACCGCCTGGCTGTGTTCGCTGAGCGAGTCGCGCACCTCGACGAAGCTCATGTAGGCGACGAATTCGTTGACCACGAACTTCTGGCCGATCAGGCTGCCGGCCGCGGTGGCTTCCTGCCAGGGGATGCCGAGCAGGAACGCGAGCGGCGCGAACAGCAGGCCGAGAATGCCCTGCATCGTCAGGTCGTCGTAGCCGAACAGGCCGCCGACGTAGCCGAGCACACCGTTCAGCAGCGCGATCATGGCGACGAAGGCCAGCAGCATGGCGCCGACGTTGAGCGCCAGGGTCAGGCCGTCACGCGCACCGTTGCCGATCGCTTCGAAGATGTTGACCGGGCGCGCGCCGTCAGCGTACTCGGCGTGCACCAGGTCCGGGTCCTGCGGGTCGACCTCGGGGCGGATGATCTTGGCCATCATCAGTCCGCCCGGCGCCGCCATGAAGCTGGCCGTGATCAGGTACTCGAGCTCGATGCCCATCGACGCATAACCGGCCATCACCGCGCCGGCGATGGTCGCGCATCCGCCGGTCATGACCGCGAACAGTTCCGACTGCGTCATGCGGGCCAGGTACGGGCGCACCACCAGCGGCGCCTCGGTGTGGCCGATGAAGACGTTGGCGACGGCCGACATCGACTCGGTGCGGCTGGTCTGCAGCAGGCGGTGCAGCCAGCCGCCGAAGGTCGATATCACGCGCTGCATGATGCCC
>CAZOUC010000501.1:0-2272 GCA_964582825.1 uncultured Enterobacteriaceae bacterium
CTGAAGTTCAGCGATTTCCAGCAGACCACCGTGGAGCGGGCCAGCCCGGAGGCAGACGCCGCGGTGTTTCTCGCGCTGCTCGAAGAAGCCTACGCCCGCCGCGAGCTGCCGGTGCGGCTGCTCGGCCTGGGCGTCCGCTTCGTGGACCTCGACGAGGACAGCGGCCCGGACCAGCTCGAACTCGACTTCAGATCGCCCTAGGCAGGCTGCACAGCGCCGCCGCGTACGGCCCGCGGCCTAGACGCGGCGGACGACGACGCTGCCGATCGAGTAGCCGGCGCCGAACGAGCAGATCACGCCGACCTCGCCGGGGGCAAATTGCTGCTGGTACTGGTGAAAGGCGATGATGGATCCGGCCGAGCTGGTGTTGGCGTAGCGGTCGAGGATCACCGGTGTCTCCTCGGGCGCCGGATCGCGACCGAGCACGCGCCGGCTGATCAGCTGGTTCATGCTCAGGTTGGCCTGGTGCAACCACAGGCGCCGGACCTCGTCCACGGCAATACCGAGTTCATTCAGATGGTCGAGCATGAGTTCGGCGACCATCGGACACACTTCCTTGAACACCTTGCGACCGTTCTGGTGGAACAGCTTGTCGCGGGCGCCGATGCCGCGTTCGTCGGCACGGTTCAGAAAGCCGAAGTTGTTGCGGATGTTGTTGGAGAAGACGGTCTTCAGGCGCGTCCCGAGAACCTCGTAGCTCGCCTGCGCATTCGGCGAGGGTTCGCTCTCGATAACCACGGCGGTGCAGGCGTCGCCGAAGATGAAGTGGCAGTCGCGGTCGCTCCAGTCGAGGTGACCGGAGCAGATTTCCGGATTGACCATCAGGATGGCCCGTGCCGAGCCGTTCTGCACGGCGTCGCAGGCGGCCTTGATGCCGAAGGTGGCCGAGGAGCAGGCGACGTTCATGTCGTAGCCGTAGCCGTCGATACCCAGCGCTGCCTGGACCTCGATGGCGATGGCGGGGTAGGGGCGCTCCATGTTGGAACAGGCGACAATGACGCCGTCGATCTCGTCGGGTCGCCGGCCGGCGCGGTCCAGGGCTTCCCGCGCCGCGGCGACCGATATCTCGCACTGCAGGGACCATTCCTCTTCGGCGCGTTCCGGGATGCGTGGACAGCGGCGCCGGTGGTCGAGGACGCCCTCCTTGTCGATGACGAAGCGGCTGCCGATACCGCTGGCCTTCTCGATGAACTCGACGCTCGATTCGGCCAGCGGCTCGAGCTCACCGCGCTCGATCGCATCCCGGTGGCGGGCGTTGTACTCGGTGACGTAGCGATTGAAGGACTCGACCAGTTCGGCATTGCTGATCGACTGCGTCGGGGTGTACAGCCCGGTGCCGCCGATGAAAACGGGTCGTTCCTGCATGTTTCTTCGTCTCCGAGCCTTACTGGAAGGAGCGCACCAGTTGGCTAATCGACTCCTTCGCGTCGCCGAACAGCATCCGCGTGTTGTCCTTGAAGAATAGCGGATTATCGATGCCGGCGAAGCCGGAGGCCATCGAACGCTTGAGAACGAACACGGTGCGCGCCTTGTCCACGTTGATAATCGGCATGCCGTAGATCGGACTGCCCTGGATTTCCCGGGCCGCGGGATTGACGACGTCGTTGGCGCCGATGACGATCGCGACGTCGTAGGTCTCCATGCGCGGGTTGACCTCGTCCATCTCGAGCAGCAGGTCGTACGAGACGTCCGCCTCGGCGAGCAGCACGTTCATGTGGCCCGGCATACGGCCGGCGACCGGGTGAATCGCGTAAATCACCTCGACACCGTTCTTCTCCAGCTGTTCCTGCAGTTCCTTGACCACGTGCTGAGCCTGGGCGACGGCCATGCCGTAGCCCGGCACGATGACGACGCTGCTGGCCGCCTCGAGCACGTAGTAGGCGTCGTCGGCGGTGATCGGCTTGACCTCGCCCTCGATCTTGGCCGTGGACTTGCTGACGGCACCGAATCCGCTGAACAGGACGTTGGTCAGCGAACGGTTCATCGCCTTGCACATGATGTTGGTCAGGATGATGCCCGAGGCGCCGACCAGAGAGCCGGAGACGATCAGGATGATGTTGTTGATCGCGAAGCCGGCGGCGCAGGCGGCCAGGCCCGAATAGCTGTTGAGCAGCGAGATGACCACCGGCATGTCGGCGCCGCCGATCGGGATCACCGCCATCACGCCGAGAATGAATGCGAGCGCGACCATCAGGTACAGCAGGGTGATGTTGGTCGGGTCCATCGCGAAGGCGACGGCGCAGCCCAGGATCACCAGCATCAGGACGCTGTT
>CAZOUC010000502.1:0-2258 GCA_964582825.1 uncultured Enterobacteriaceae bacterium
CCGCGGTCGAGCGCTTCCTGCTGGGCATCACCCGCGACCAGATCGGTGCCTTCCTCGCCGCCTACTGGCAGCTGCCCGAGGAAGTGTGCACGGCGATCCGCTTCCAGGAACTGGCCGGCTACGACGGCCCGCACGCGGACATGGTGCGCGTGCTGTACGTCGCCCGCCAGCAGCTGGCCCGCCACGGCATCGGCTGGGCATCCAGCCTGCCGCTGAGCGACCAGGTGCTCGAGGACCTCGGGCTCGCCCGCGACCGGCTGGACTGGGTTGTCGACCGCGTCTTCGCCTCCTCGGAAGACCTCGGTAACATTGCGCGCAACCTTGCCGCCTGAGCCGCGGCCGCGGATCGGCGCGGGCGGTTCGCAGCCAGCCTGGAATCCGCCTCGATGACCCTGACCAACCGCATCCTGATCGCGCTGGGCGCCGGCATCGTGTTCGGTGCCCTGCTGAATCTCGTCACCGCCAGCGACCTGCTCGGCAACGGCGTCAGCCTGTGGCTGAACAACGTGCTGGTCGACGGCCTGTTCGACGGCGTCGGCAAGATCTTCGTCGCCTCGCTGCAGTTGCTGGTGGTGCCGCTGGTGTTCGTGTCGCTGGTCTGCGGCGTCTGTTCACTCGGCGACAACTCGCGCATGGGCGCCATCGCCGGCAAGACGGTGCTGCTGTACCTGCTGACGACCGCGGTCGCCGTGTCGCTCGCGCTGACCACGGCGCTGCTGGTGCAGCCCGGCTCGGGCCTCAACCTCGAAACCAGCGCCGAGTTCACCGGCGCCGACGCCCCGCCGCTCAAGGACGTCATCATCAACATGTTCCCGAAGAACCCGGTAGCGGCGATGGCCGAGGGCAACATGCTGCAGATCATCGTGTTCTCGCTGCTGATGGGCTACGCGGTGTCCAAGGCCGGCGAACAGGGTCTGCGCGTCGCGGCCCTGTTCCGGGATTTCGAGGCCGTCATCATGAAGATGGTGCGCCTGCTGATGGAGCTCGCGCCCTACGGCGTGTTCGCGCTGATCGCCAAGCTGTTCGCACAGCTCGGCGTCGGGGCGATCGTCGACCTCGGCAAGTACTTCATGACCGTGGTGTTCGTGCTGCTGCTGCACGGGCTCGGCACCTACACCCTGCTGCTGCGCGCGGTAGGCGGCCTGTCGCCGAGCACCCTGCTGCTGAAGATGCGCAGCGTCTGGGCCTTTGCGTTTTCGACCGCATCGAGCGGGGCGACGATACCGGTCACGATGCGCACGGTGGAAAAGCGTCTCGGCGTCAACAACTCGGTGGCGGCGTTCACGGTCCCGCTCGGCGCCACCATCAACATGGACGGCACGGCGATCATGCAGGGTGTCGCCACCGCCTTCATCGCCCAGGTCTACGGCGTCGACATCGGCCTGACCGGCTTCCTGACCGTCGTGCTGACGGCGACGCTGGCCTCGATCGGCACCGCGGCGGTACCCGGCGTCGGGCTGGTAATGCTGACGATGGTGCTGACGCAGATGAACCTGCCCGTCGAGGGCATCGGCCTGATCATCGGCGTCGACCGGCTGCTGGACATGATGCGCACCGTGGTCAACGTGACCGGAGACGCCACGGTGTCGACGCTGGTGGCAAAATCCGAGAACCAGCTCGATGTCGACGTCTACCGCGATCCGCGCGCCGACGTCGAGGACCGCTGAACCGGGTCAGCCGTCGACGCGGCAGCGCAGCGCCTGTTCCAGGGCGTTTTCCACCACATCCGCCAGCCACTGCAGGCGCGGGTTTGCAAGCCGCTCCCGCAGCCGTTCCAGTCGTTGCGGGCTGTGCCCGCGCAGGGCGAACAGCGCGTATTCGCGGGCCAGTCCGCGCAACTCCGCTTCGAGCTGCTGCCGGCGGCGCTGGCGCAGCATGTCGGTGATCCCGGCCGCCTGCTCACGGTCGAGCAGGCGGTCGCGGCAGTCGCCGACGGCCTCGGCGACGAGCGCCGCCAGGCGCACCTGGTGCGTCGCGTCGAGCACCGCATCGACCTGGGCCAGCCGGGAGGCCGGCGCGGGCCGTTCGGCAAGGCGCGCACGGAAGGCCTCGAATTCGACTTGCTCCGCCTCGTCCGCGGCAAGGCGCTGCGCGTCGACCAGCGCATCGAGTTCGGGGCCGGACAACAGGGCGGCGAGCTCGGCGCGGTCCGCGTCGTCCAACGCGGCGGCGACGGCTTCGTGCACCTCCGTGCCGATCACCGCGCTCGGCATGGCGTCCCGCAGGGCGTCCGCCAGCGCCTCGTGCCCGGCCTCATC
>CAZOUC010000503.1:0-2250 GCA_964582825.1 uncultured Enterobacteriaceae bacterium
CCTCGACCGCCACGACGCGGCGCGACTCGAGATCGACGATCGGCTGGTAGTGCACCACCAGCTGCCCGGCGCCGATGGCGCTGCGCAATTCTGATTCGACGCGCAGGCGCTCGCGGGCCTGCTCCTGCATGGCCGGGTCGAATACCGCGTAGCCGTCGTGGGCATTGCGCTTGGCCCGGTACATGGCGATGTCGGCATCGCGCAGCAGCTCGCTCGGCCGGCTGTAGTGTTCGGCCGACAGGGCCACGCCGATGCTGGCCGCGGCCTCGACCGGCTGACCGCCGATGTCGAAGGGCTCGGCGAGCCGCCTCTGCAGGCGCTGCACCACCTGCAGGGCGTCCTCGATGCCGTTGATCTCCTCGAGCACGAGAACGAACTCGTCACCGACGACCCGGCAGGCAAAGTCCCAGCTGCGCAGTACCGCGCGCAGGGCATCGGCAACGTGACGCAGCAGTTCGTCGCCGGCTTCACGGCCGAGGCTGTCGTTGACCATCTTGAAACGGTCCAGATCCAGGTAGAGGACTGCGAAGCACAGCTCCGGCCGCCGCTGTACGCGATCGAGCGCCAGGGACAGGCGGTCCTCGAGCAGGGTCCGGTTGGGCAGGCCGGTCAGTGCATCGTGCGTCGCGTCGAATCGCACCTGCTGTTCCATCTCGATTCGCTCGGAGACGTCGCGCAGCGACAGCAGCCAGCGGGGCGTTCCAGGGTCCTCGCGCACGCGGCGGGCGGCGCCCTCGAACCAGGCAGTCGACCCATCCCGGCGATACAGGCGCAGCACGGTGGCTTGGGGCGTGTCGTCCAGACCCGGCGGAAACCACGACAGACGCGCGAGATTGCGCTCCTCGGCAACCACGAGATCGAGCATCTGCGCGTCGACCAGGCCCTCCGGAGCAAATCCCAGCAGGCGGTGACAGGACGGGCTGACGTACTCGATACGGCTGTCGTCATCGATCAGCACGACCAGGTCCGAGGTGTAGTCGGCCAGGATGCGATAGCGCTGCTCCGACTCCTGGCGCTGCAACTCGGCGTCGACGCGTTCGCTGATGTCGAGCGCCACGGTATCCCACATGACCGCGCCGTCGTCGTGACGCATCGGCTGGGCGGCCCCCTCGAGCCACTTGCGCCGGCCCGGTGGCGTATCGATGCGCCAGCGGTAGCGCCACGGCGACAGCGATTTTGCCGAATGCGCAACCGACTCCGCCATGGCGTCCCGGTCCTCGGCCACGATGAGCTCCCAGAGACGGCCCGCGTCCCGCATCACCTCTTCGGCCGGAATCTCCCACAGGTCCTGGCAGCCGGGGCTCATGTATTCGACCGCGTCGCGGCCGTCGGGGTAGAGCACGTAGCGGAATACCGCCCCCGGTATGTTCAGCGCGGTGTTGCGCAAGCGCCGCTCCTGCTCCAGGATCTGCTGCTCGAGCTGCTTGCGCTGGGTCGCATCGCCGATAAGGCCGAACCACAGCACGCCACCGGTCGCTTCCTCCCGGGGCGTGATCCGTATCGAGACCCAGGTCCGGGCGTTCCCGGCACCGGCAGCGATCCGGCATTCCACGACCAGGTCCGAGACCGCGTCGAGGGCCGCGCGGAAGCGCTGCTCGACGTCCCGGCGATCGTCCGGGTGAATGCTGTTCCACAACAGGGACTCGTCGGCCAGCAGCCGCTCGGGCGTATGCCCGGTGTACCAGGCAATGTCCCCCGAAAAGGACACGAAACGACCCCGGCCATCGGCGGGCTGCCGATAGACGAATACCACCGCAGGCACCTCCTGGCAGATCAGGCAGGGCTGCAGTCCGTCGTCCCGCGCGTTGACTTCAGCCATAGCTGTGCGCACATCCGAATGGAAAGCGGTACGTCGAAAGGCTACAAGACGGCGCTACGAGCGTCCACCGGGCTCGCAGGCCCGGTAGCGGCGCGCCGCGGTCGAGGCGCCGTGAGCGGCGCTGCCGCTCCGTGCGAGAATATGACCTTCGCGCAGGGATCGCGTTAACGCGCCGGCAAGGAGATCCAGCACAGCGTGACCAGCACCAACGACCAGCACACGCCGATGATGCAGCAGTACCTGCGCATCAAGGCCGATCACCCGGGCGAACTGCTGTTCTACCGGATGGGCGACTTCTACGAGCTGTTCTACGACGACGCGAAGCGCGCGGCGGAACTGCTGGACATTACCCTGACGACGCGCGGCAAGTCGGCCGGGGCGCCGATTCCCATGGCCGGCGTACCGTACCACTCGGCCGAGTCCTACCTGGC
>CAZOUC010000504.1:0-2230 GCA_964582825.1 uncultured Enterobacteriaceae bacterium
GCACGGGCGGCTTCGGCCAGGCGCGCCATGTAGTCCCGGTCGGCCAGTAGGTGGCGTATTGCATCGGCCAGCGTTGCCGGCGAGCCGGGCTCGACCATCGTGCCGTCCTGGCCGTGGGTGACGATTTCCTCCGGTCCGCCGCAACGCGTCACCAGCACGGGCACGCCGGCCGCCATGGCCTCGATGGTGGAGATGGAGAACCCTTCCGAGCTCGAGCACAGCACGAACAGGTCCGCGTCGCCCAGCAGCCGCACGGTGTCGTCGACGAAACCTATGAAATGCATTCGGTCTTCGACGCCAAGCCGCTGCATCTGCTCGGTGAGCCCGGCCATCAGCCTGGGCTTTCGGTCCCCGGCGACCACGAAGTGCAGGTTCGGATATTCGTCCCGCAGCAGACCCACCGCATCGACCAGCACGTCGTAGGCCTTGGCCGGGCGCACGTTGCCGATGCTGACGGCGACCGTCGCCTGTTCCGGCAGGCCCAGTTCCTTTCTCAGGTGGCCGCTGCGGTCGCCGCCGTAGCGAGCTGTGTTGATGCCGTTGTAGATAACGGTGTTGCGCGACGGGTCCAGCAGCCCAGCCGCCTCAATGGCCTCCGCCAGGCGCCTGGAGACGCACACGGTGCGCTTCAGGCCGCGCTTCATCACCCAGAGCTTCAGGCTCCGGAAGCGTTCGTCGGGGTGAATGTCCACCATGCCGTGGAACGTGCCGACCACCGGCACGCCCGTCAGCCAGCCGGCCAGGGCGCAGTACACGTTGGAGCCCAGCAGGTGCGATTGCACCAGGTCGGCTCGCTCGGTCTTGATGAGCCGGATCAGCGCGCGCAGATAGGGCAGATTGAATGAGCCCTTGGCGTCGATCACCACCGGCTCGAGCCCGCGACATTGCAGCTCGTCGTGGACCCAGCCGGGGCCACGGATCACCGGGATGGAGCGGTAGCCATGCTCCCGCAGGCGATCGGCGAGATCGATGAAGACCGTTTCGGCGCCGCCCGGGCCCGTGGTGTCGATCACGTGGACGATCGTCTTCATGTGGGGCGGCCCGGTCTCCTAGAATGCGGCTTTAGCGCTGACGCTTCAGGCAGCGCGCAGTGTACAAGGAATCCCGCCGCATGACCGCGCAGGCAACCCTGAAACGACTGGCCAAGACTGCCGTGGCCTCGCTCGCGGCCCGTGCCGGCCCGCATCGCCGTGATACGACCACGCCGCGCCTGTGGGTGCTGATGTATCACCGCATCCTCCCTGGCGGGCAGGCAGTGGCCGAGTCCGAAGAGCCGGGCATGTTCGTCACCCCCGAAACCTTCGCCCGCCAGCTCGCCTGGCTGCGCGACACGATGCCGGTGGTGCGCCTCGGCGACTGGGTGGCGCAGGCCAAGAGCGGGGAACCCCTGACGCCGCGCGCCTGCGCCATCACCTTTGACGACGGCTGGCTGGATAACTACCAGCACGCCTTTCCGGCCCTGCGGAGCGCTGGTGTGTCGGCGACGATCTTCGTGGTGTCGAAGCTGCTGGGCACGGCCGGTGATTTCTGGCCCAGCCGCCTGGCGCGCCTGCTGGAGCAGCACAGGGAGTTCTGTCTACAGCATGACGCCATGGCCTGGCTGCGGAATCACCTGACCTCGAGCGGCACGGATCTTGGCGCCGCCAGCCAGACCGAGGACGGCCGGTCCGCGGTGATTGCGGTCGTCAAGGCACTGCCGGATCCAGCGATCGAGGCGCATCTCGACGCTGCGGAAGCGCAGCTGACGATCGAGCGCGGGCCGCGGCGTATGTTGAACACTGACGAGCTGCGGGAGATGGTGGATTCCGGCGTGTTCGACGTGGGGAGTCACACGCGTTTGCATACGCGCTTGCGCGAGGGTGTCTCAACAGAGGTCGTGCGGCAGGAAGTGGTCGAGAGTCGGCGGGATCTCGAGGCGCTGCTCGGTGTGGAGGTGCCGTTGTTTTGCTACCCGAATGGGGACTATACGCCGCAGGTGGCGGAGTTGGTTGGGGAGACGTACCAGGCGGCGGTGACGACGCAGCGGGGGATCAACGGGCCGGGTTCGCCGCTGGCGGAGTTGAAGCGGATTGGGGTGCACGAGGATATCGGTGCGACGCGGCGGGATTTTCTGGCGCGGTTGTCGGGGTGGGTTTGAGCGCGGGAATGTGGGCGGCGCGTTGCGCCGCTTGCAAGGACAAGTCCTTGCCTACAGGTGGATTCCCGCCTGCGCGGGAATGACGTTGGGTGG
>CAZOUC010000505.1:0-2226 GCA_964582825.1 uncultured Enterobacteriaceae bacterium
GACGATGAACCTGTTCGGCGCCACGGCCCGCGCTGCACAGCACGACTACGTCACGCTGACCGGCGGCGCCATCGGCTGGGGCCTGCCGAACGCGGTCGGCGCCGCAGTGGCCGCTCCGGATCGCAAGGTCATCTGCCTGGAAGGCGACGGCAGCGCGATGTACACGATCCAGGCCCTGTGGACCATGGCCCGCGAGCAGCTCGACGTCACCACCGTGGTGTTCAACAACAGCGACTACGCGGTCCTGCAGCTCGAGTACATGCGGGTCGGGGCCGAGAAGATGGGCGACAACGCGCGGGCGATGATGTCGCTGGGCGGTCCGACCCTCGATTTCGTCGCGGTGGCGCGCTCGATGGGCGTGGAGGCCGAGCGGGTGGACACCGCCGAGGACCTGCACCGCGCCCTGCGCGAAGCGATCGCGCACCCCGGCCCGCGGCTGATCGAAGCGATGACGCCAGCGCTGCTGCCCGGTTTCTAAGGAGGCTTCGCCCATGAACCACAGCGATATCGTCGCAGCGCTGCGCGAACGCCTCGGAGACCGCGGCGTGCTGACCGATGACGACGTCCGCCAGCGCAGCAGCGGCTGGGGCATCAACGGCTGCGACGCCTTCGCGCTGGCACGGCCGTCCTGCACCGAAGAGGTCGCCGAGGTGCTGCGCCTGTGCCACCGCCACGACATTCCGGTGGTCTCGCAGGGCGGCTGCACCGGCCTGGTCGGCGGCGGGGTGGCCCGGCCCGACGAGCTGGTGCTGTCCCTGGAACGGATGTCCGGCATCGAGGACATCGACGTCACCGGCCGTACGATGACGGTGCTGGCCGGCACGCCGCTGCAGGCGGTGCACGAAGCCGCGGCAGAGCAAGGTCTGGACATGCCGCTCGACCTCGGCGCCCGCGGCAGCGCGACGATCGGCGGCAACATCGCCACCAACGCGGGCGGCAATGGCGTGATCCGCTACGGCATGATGCGCGAGCAGGTGCTCGGCCTCGAGGTGGTGCTGGCCGACGGCACGGTGCTGTCGTCGATGAACCACGTGCTGAAGAACAACACCGGCTACGACCTCAAGCAGCTGTTCATCGGCAGCGAGGGCACGCTCGGCATCGTCACCCGCGCCGTGCTGCGACTGCGCCCGCTGATGGCGGCGCGCAACTCGGCGCTGGTGGCGACCTCGCGCTTTGATCACATCGCGCAACTGCTGACCCACGTCGAACGCGGCCTCGGCGGCACCCTGAGTGCCTTCGAGGTGATGTGGCGCAACTACTACGACCTCGCCTCGCCGGCCGTGTCACCGCCGCCGCTGTCGGGCGATCACCCGTATTACCTGCTCATCGAGTCCGCCGGTGCGGACGCCGAGGCGGATGCGGCGCGGTTTCTCGCCACGCTCGAGGAGGCCATGGAGCAGGGTCTCGTCGCTGACGCCGTGCTGGCCCAATCGGAGCAGGAACGCAGCAATTTCTGGAAGATTCGCGACAATATCGAGTCACTTATCGCACTTTGGCCGCTGATCAGCTTCGATGTCAGCCTGCCGATCCGGCACATGGAAGGCTATCTCGGCGACCTGGAGCGCGAGCTGTCGGCGATTACCGGTGAGCTGCGCTGGGCGGTATTCGGCCACCTCGGTGACGGCAACCTGCACATCATCGTCGCGCTGGGCAGCGACGCGCCCGAGCGCAAGCGCGCGGTCGAAGAGGTCGTCTACGGCCGCCTCGAACCGCTGGGCGGCTCGATTTCCGCCGAGCACGGCATCGGCCTCGACAAGCGGGATTACCTGCACCTGAGCCGCAGCGAGGACGAACTTCGGCTGATGCGCGGCATCAAGCAGGCTCTCGATCCGAAAGGCCTGCTCAATCCCGGCAAGATTTTCCCGGAGGCTTAGACGAACCGCCGGATTCGCCACGCCGGTCGCGACGCGCCCGCCGCTCCGGCTCCGGGCCCGTGGCTGAGCCCTTGCGTCCGCGGCGCCGGTCGGACGGCCCACGGCGCTCCTCGAGCGCGTCCTCGATTCGGCGGGCCATGTCTTCGGTCAGCGACACCTTGCGACGCTTGACCGCCTTGCGGCGCTTGGGGGGCTTGTCACCGCTCGTCACGAGGTGGCCTTGTCCAGGTGTCGAGGCGCATCGCCAGGGGCGAAACACCGGAGGTTCAATCAGGATAGACCGCCCCCGGCGACCGCGCGAGGCGGACGCATGAGCCTGCCGCTCGAACCCGCCGTCGTCGCAGCCATGCTC
>CAZOUC010000506.1:0-2223 GCA_964582825.1 uncultured Enterobacteriaceae bacterium
CCGTGCACCTGCGCAGCGTCACCGAGCTGGTCTGCGAGGCGAGCCACTGGGCGGCGCAGCAGCGGCGTGACACCGTGGGCCGCGACGACGTGCAGCAGGCGATCGACAAGCAGGACTATCGCGCCGACCGGATCCGCAGCCGGATCCAGGAGGCGATCGCCCGCGACGTGATCCGTATCGCGACCGATGGCGAGCGCGTCGGCCAGATCAATGGCCTGTCGGTGCTGAGTCTCGGCAATTTCGCCTTCGGCCAGCCGTCACGGATTACCGCCCGCACGCGGCTCGGCGACGGCAAGCTCATCGACATCGAGCGCGAGACGGAACTCGGCGGCAGCCTGCACTCGAAGGGTGTGATGATCCTCGCCAGCTACCTGAACTCGAGCTACGCGCAGGACATGCCCCTGTCGATGTCGGCGAGCCTGGTGTTCGAGCAGTCCTACGGCATGGTCGACGGCGACAGCGCGTCCCTCGCCGAGCTCTGCGCGCTGCTGTCCGCGCTCGCCGATCTGCCGATCCGGCAGCAGTTCGCCGTCACCGGGTCGGTCAACCAGCTCGGCGAGGCCCAGGCAATCGGCGGCGTCAACGAGAAGATCGAGGGCTTTTTCGACGTCTGCCGTGAACGCGGCCTGACCGGGCGGCAGGGGGTGCTGATACCGTGCAGCAACGTTCGTCACCTGATGCTGCGCCGGGACGTCGTCGCCGCGGCGGAACGCGGCGAGTTCGCCGTTTACGCGGTCGCCGACGTCGACGAGGCGTTCACCCTGCTCACCGGGGTCCCGGCCGGTAGCCGGGGCGCCGGCGGCGCGTTCCCGGAAGGCAGCGGCAATGCCCGCGTCGAGCAGCGCCTGCGCGAACTCGCGCTGCAGCGCCGCGACTTTTCCCGGCGACCCGACGACGGACGCGGCAACGGAGCCGCCCAGCCATGAGCGAGCAGCCGAACGGGACGGTACTGCATGCACGCCGGGTGACGGTGGCGATCAGCACCGGCCTGCGCAATCTGGATGTACTGGACCTGGCCGCCGCGCTGGCGGCGGCGGACCAGGCCGAACTGGAGGCTCTGTTCGTCGAGGACGCGCGCCTGTTTCACCTCGCCGGCCTGCCCTTCGCCCGCGAACTCGACACCTGCAGCGGCGCCGAACAGCCGCTGCAGGAAGCCCGGGTCAGCGCGGACCTGCGCAACCGTCTCAGCACCGTCGAGCGTGCGCTGGCGCGGGCGGTGGCACCGCACCGGCTGCACACATCCGTGCGCATCCGTCGCGGCGACTACCTGGCCGAGGCGCTGTCGGTGACCGAGCGTGTCGGCGTGCTGATCCTCGTGCGCGAGCAGAGCCCGGGCGCCACGCGACGGCGACCGCAGGGAGCGAGCGAGCTGTTCGTGCTGTTCGACGGCAGCGAGGCCGCGGCGCGCGCCGTCGAGCTCGGCCGGCGCCTGGCGTCGCAGCGCGGCGCTCGACTGCGCGTGCTGCTGGATGGCGGCGCCGCCGATCCGGCCGCGCTGAAAGCGGCGCTGCCGGAGCCCCTCGACCCGGCCACGAGCGTCCGCTTCGAGTGGCTCGGTGACGCGACGCCGGCTACGCTGGCCGGGGTCGAAGGCCTGGCCAGGGGGGTGCTGCTCGGTCCCCTGGCGCGCCTGGCCGCTGCACCGGAAGGCCGGCGTTCGCCCGCGGCACTGCCGGCACCGGTGCTGATCCTGGTGTCCTAGAGCACCTCTTCTGCGGGCACGTAGTCGTAATCGAGCGCCTCGGCCACGGCCTGGTAGGTGACCTGGCCGCGATGCACGTTCAGGCCGTTGCGCAGGTTGACGTCGTCCTGCAGCGCCTTGTGGTAGCCCTTGTCGGCCAGCGCCAGCGCGAACGGCAGCGTGGCGTTGTTCAGGGCGAAGGTCGAGGTGCGCGCCACGGCCCCGGGCATGTTCGCGACGCAGTAGTGGACGACGCCTTCCTCGACATAGGTCGGCTCGGCGTGCGTCGTCGGGCGGCTGGTCTCGAAGCAGCCCCCCTGGTCGATGGCGACGTCGACGAGCACCGAACCCGGGCGCATCTCGCGCAGCATCTCACGGGTCACCAGCTTCGGCGCCGCGGCGCCGGGCACCAGCACCGCGCCGACCACCAGGTCGGCTCCCGTCTCGTGCATCGCCTTCGTGAGGGTGCGGTCGAGCTCAATTGACAGGTCGTGGCTCGTGTAGGCCTTCGAGGAGGCCGTGACGCCGTGGGCGGCCGCCTG
>CAZOUC010000507.1:0-2218 GCA_964582825.1 uncultured Enterobacteriaceae bacterium
CGAGACGATGGTGTTCTGCAGGCCGTCGGGCGCCGGGTCCCAGAACGGGCGTACCCCGAGGAACAGGCGCTCGAGACTGCTGCTGACGACGACGAAGGCCTGACGCGGGTCGCCGAGCGGCTCTCCGTCGAAGCCGACGCGCAGCGGCACAGGCCGGACCAGGGTCGCGTCGCGGGCGATGATCGCACGCAGGGTGCCGAGCATGGCGACGAAGGAACTCTGCGGTCCGCGCATGCCGCGCGACTTGACCCGCTCGTGCCAGTAGTCGATGCCGTCGACGACCGCTCCGGCGCCGAACACCAGGCCGTACAGGGCGGTATCGCGCTCCGGTGCGGTGACCCGCAGCGCCGGACGCCGTACGACTCGTGCTGCCAGGCTGCCGTTGATCCACTGACACAGGCGCAGGGAGGCCCGTTGCAGGCTGCCGCGGAATCCGACGTCGCCGACGGCGATGTTGCTCGACCCCCCTGGCAGCAGGGCCAGGACCGGTGCCGTGCTGAACGATGCACCGTTCAGCAGCGCGGTCAGCACGTGCGCCACGGTGCCGTCGCCGCCGTTGATCACCAGCACCTCGGTACCGGCAGCAGCCAGGTCGTCGAGCGCCGGGCCGATGTCCGTCTCGCGGGGCGTCTGCCGATGGCGGACGTGCCGGTGGCAGCGCAGCAGGCTGTCGAGCGCGGCGGCGCGCGCGAGCTTGCGTGCGTTGCTGGTATTGCTCAGGACCCCGATCCGCACGCTGGGACCATGGGGGCCAGGCGTCGGGGATTCGGCCACGGCGGGAGTTCGCTAGCAGGAAACGCGCCGGATGCTAGCCCCTTGCGCCGGGTCAGGCAACGCAAATAGTGCTCCGACGGGCTGTGCCGGGGCCGTCGCCGATTTGCAATCGTAGTCATGTCATCGTGCCCCGGGTGCTTGTTATAGTCGTGGCCGAGCGAGCCGTGGTAGCGAAAAGAGACCGGGTTTTGACCGCAGATCACAGTGTCAGCCGCCATCCGAGCTGGTCGCGCCTGCGTGAGCACGCCGCGCAGCAGGGCGACTTCCGGATCGTCGACGCGTTTGCCGCCGACCCGCAGCGGCTGGAGCGTCTGAGCGCCGAGGGCGCGGGACTGCGCCTCGACCTGTCCCGGACCCTGATCAGCGCGACGACCCTGGAACTGCTTCTCGCGCTGGCCGACGACGTCGACCTCGTTGCCTGCGCGCACGCGCTGATGGCCGGTGAACCGCTCAACAACACCGAGGCGCGCCCGGCCCTGCATACGGCGCTGCGCGGCACCGCGGCGCCGGACGGCGGCGTGCCGTACGCGGACGAGGTCGGCGCCACCCGTGACCGGATGCGCAGGCTGACCCGGACCCTGCACGACGGCACCTGGGTCGGCTACGACGGTGCCGCGATCCGCGACGTGGTCAACATCGGCATCGGCGGTTCGCATCTCGGCCCGGCGATGGTGGTCGACGCCCTGCAGGCGTACCAGCGCGTCACGCCGCGCTGCCATTTCGTGTCGAACGTGGACCCGGCCGACCTCGACCAGGTGCTGGCTCGGGTCGATGCCCCGACCACCCTGTTCGTCGTCGCGTCAAAGTCGTTCAGCACCCTGGAAACGCTGGAAAATGCCCGCAGTGCGCGGCGCTGGCTGCTCGACAGCGGCTGCCCGCCGGATGCGCTCGGCCGTCACTTCATCGCGGTCAGTGCGCGCCCCGACAAGGCGCAGCAGTTCGGCATCGACGCCGAGCAGGTGTATCCGATGTGGGACTGGGTGGGCGGTCGCTATTCCCTGTGGTCGGCGATCGGCCTGACCGTCGAGCTGGCCCTCGGCAGCGAACATTTCGACGAACTGCTGGCCGGTGCGCGGGCGATGGACGAGCACTTCCGCGATGCGCCGCCGGCGCGCAACCTGCCGATGCTGGCGGCGCTGGCGTCCGTCTGGCACCGGAATTTCCTCGGCTACCCGTCGGTGGCGGTCATTCCCTACGACCAGGGCCTGCGGCGCCTGCCCGAGTACCTGCAGCAGCTGGTGATGGAAAGCAACGGCAAGTCCGTCGACCGCGAGGGGCGGCCCCTGGCCTGCGCGAGCAGCGGCGTCCTGTGGGGGGCGGCTGGTACCAACGGCCAGCACAGCTTCCACCAGTTGCTGCACCAGGGGACGGCCACTGTGAACGTCGACTTCGTGCTGCCCTACGGGACGCACAGCGCCAATGTGCAACAGCACAGCCAGCTGGT
>CAZOUC010000508.1:0-1292 GCA_964582825.1 uncultured Enterobacteriaceae bacterium
GTTGTCGCGATGGCGTCCCTGCGGGTCCTCGCGCTTGATGGCGCGAAACGCCGTCGGCGCCGTGAACAGCACCTTGACGCCGTGGTCGCTGATGACGCGCCAGAACGCGCCCGGGTCCGGCGTACCGACCGGCTTGCCCTCGTAGAGCACGGTCGTGCACCCGTAGACCAGCGGCCCGTAGCAAATGTAGGAGTGGCCGACGACCCAGCCCACGTCCGATGCGGCCCAGTACACGTCCCCGGGCTCCACGTCGTAGATGTGCCGCATCGACCAGTGCAGCGCAGTGAGGTAGCCGCCCGTGTCGTGCACCACGCCCTTGGGCTGGCCGGTCGTACCCGAGGTGTACAGGATGTACAGCGGGTGGGCGGCAGGCACCGGCACGCTGGGTGCCGGGGGCGCGGCACGCTCGCACTCGAGCCAGTCCCGGTCCCGGTCGGCCTGCAGCTGCGCCGGCGCCTCGGGTCGCTGCCAGACGAAGCAGCGTTCCGGCTTGTGGGTGGCCATGCCGATGGCCGCGTCCAGCAGTGGTTTGTACTCGATTACCCGGCTGACTTCGATTCCGCAGGACGCGGTCAGTACGGCCTTGGGACGGGCGTCGTCGATGCGGACCGCCAGCTCGCGGGCGGCGAAACCACCGAACACCACCGAGTGAATGGCGCCGAGCCGGGCACAGGCCAGCATCGCCATGATCGCCTCGGGAATCATCGGCATGTAGACGATCACGCGGTCGCCCACCGTGACCCCGGATTCCGCGAGCATGCCGGCGATCCCGGCCACGCGATCACGCAACTCGCGGTAACGGATCGACTGCCGGCCACCCGTGACCGGACTGTCATAGATGATCGCGACCTGCTCGCCGTGTCCGGCCTCGACGTGGCGGTCGACGGCGTTGTAGCAGGCGTTCAGCTCGCCGTCGGGAAACCAGACGTTGAAGGGACTGCGATCCTGGTCGATGCCGACCGTCGGAGACCGGTGCCAGCTGAGCCCCTGCGCTGCCGCCAGCCAGAAGCCCTGGGGGTCGGCCAGTGATCGTTCGTAGACGTCGTCAAAAGCTGTCATGCCGTTAATCCGCTGAACGAACCCGCCGGCCAGTCTGTGCGAATCGCGCCGAATTGAAAAGCAGGGCTCACCGGACATCCCTCGCCGATCGCCTTGAAGGTGTTAATCTGCTGGGCAGGACCGTTAACAGGACCCGAAAGAGAGACGTAACCTCATGGCGTGTCATTCGCGAAGTGGTGCCTGAAATGGTGCCGCTCTCCGATGTCGAACTGGAATTTTACAACCGGGTAACC
>CAZOUC010000508.1:1302-2200 GCA_964582825.1 uncultured Enterobacteriaceae bacterium
GAAAAGCAGGGCTCAGGTCGGCGCGTCGAGCGCGAGGGTGACGTTGTCGATCAGCCGCGTCTGACCGAGGTAGGCGGCCGCCAGGATCACCAGGTCGCGGTCCTCTGCGCCGGCGATCTCGAGGGTCCGCGCGCAGCGCACGCTGAAGTAGTCGGGCCGCAGGCCGGCTTCCAGCAGGCGTACGCGGGCACGCTCTTCCAGCAACTGGTAATGGCGTTCACCGGCGAGGATCTGGTCGCGCACGGTGCACAGGTTGCGATACAGGTTCGGGGCGACCGCGCGCTGCGCGGCGTCGAGGTAGCCGTTGCGCGAACTGAGCGCGAGACCGTCCGGGTCGCGGGCGACCGGCGCTTCGATGATCTCCACCGGCATGCACAGGTCTTCGACCATGCGCCGGACCACGGCGAGTTGCTGGAAGTCCTTGATACCGAACACGGCCTTGTCCGGCTGTACGATGTTGAACAGCTTGGTGACGATCGTCGTGACGCCGGTGAAATGCCCGGGGCGCGTCGCTCCGCAGAGGATGTCGGTCATCGTCGGCACGGACACGGTGGTCTGGTCCTCGACGCCGTTCGGGTACACCTCGTCGTCGCGTGGTGCGAACAGGGCATCGACGGCTTCGCCCTCGAGCTTGCCGATGTCGGCATCGAGGGTGCGCGGGTACAGGGCGTAGTCCTCGTTCTTGCCGAACTGCAGCGGGTTGACGAAGATGCTGACCACGACGCGGTCGCCGCGCTCGCGTGCCAGCCGCACGAGTTGCAGGTGCCCCTCGTGCAGGTTGCCGAGCGTCGGCACGAAGCAGACGGTCTCGCCGTCGCGACGCCAGCGGCCGACTGCGTCGCGGATGTCGGCGAAGCGGTGACAGACGCGCATTCAGTCGAATCCGTGCTCAGCCGCC
>CAZOUC010000509.1:0-2194 GCA_964582825.1 uncultured Enterobacteriaceae bacterium
TAAAGTGTGCCAGGTCATCCACGACCGCGACGTGCAGGTCTACATGGACGGCGCGAACATGAACGCGCAGGTCGGGCTGACCAGCCCTGCGGCGTGCGGCGCCGACGTCTGCCACCTCAACCTCCACAAGACCTTCTGCATCCCGCACGGCGGCGGCGGCCCGGGCATGGGCCCGATCGGCGTGCGCGAGCACCTGGCGCCGTTCCTGCCAGGCAACCCTCTGGACCTGGACGATCGCGAGCACGACGTGGTGTCGTCGACGCCGTTCGGCAGCGCGAGCATCCTGCCCATTTCCTGGATGTACATGACGATGATGGGCGGCAGCGGCCTGACCCGTGCAACCCAGGTCGCCATCCTCAGCGCCAACTACATCGCGCGCCGCATCGGCGGCCACTTCAAGATCCTCTACACGGGCCGCAACCAGCGCGTCGCCCACGAGTGCATCATCGACCTGCGCCCGCTCAAGGACCGCTGCGGCGTCACCGAGGAAGACGTCGCCAAGCGCCTGATCGACTACGGTTTCCACGCGCCGACCATGTCCTTCCCGGTACCCGGCACGCTGATGGTCGAACCGACGGAGTCCGAGCCGCTGGCCGAGCTGGACCGCTTCTGCGACGCGATGCTGGCGATTCACGCCGAAATCACCGAGATCGAGAACGGCAGCCTCGATGCGCAGAACAACCCGCTCAAGCACGCCCCGCACACCGCGGCCGTACTGCTGGACGAGGCCTGGAGTCGACCGTACACGCGTGAACGCGCCGCCTACCCGGTGCCGGCGCTGCGCGACGACAAGTACTGGCCACCGGTCGGGCGTATCGACAACGTCTACGGCGACCGCCACCTGGTGTGCAGCTGCCCGTCCATCGACAGCTACCGGGAACCTTGAGTCACGGCCGACCGGGCGCATCCCGCGCGGCACATAACGGTGCCGTGATGGCAAGCCTACTGCCGGGCACGGGCCTGGTGTAACGTAGCGCACTTTGCGAGCAGGCTGGACCGGAGCCCGCGAGGTGGACACGCAGAGCACGCCGACGTCGGCCACGGCGCCCGGCTACCCGCCCGGAGCCGTCCCCGGTGATCCCGACCGCAGCCGGAAGGCTCTCGGCCTCGAACGCCTGGTCGCGGACTTTCACGACCGCGCCCGCGTCGGTCCGGTGTTCTACGTGCTGGCCGTGCTCATCACCGGGCTGCTCGGTGGGCACTTCCGCAGCGACCCGCTGGTGTTCTGGCCGGTGCTCGTGCTGATCACGGGAATCACGGCAGTGCGGCTGGCGCAGCCACCCGCGGGCGATTCCGAGGACGCACGGCAACACTGGCTGAAACGCCACTGGCTGCTGGTCTACGCGTGCCTGTTCACCTGGTCCGCCTACGCGGCATGGACCCTGCAGGGAGAGGGCTGGAGGCATGCCGGCCTGTTCGCTCTGATCTGCTCGATCAACTTCGTGACCGCCATCGTCCACCAGTTCGGTCCCGCGCTCCGCAGCGCTCTGACCGCAAGCCTGCTCGGTCTCGGCATGGTCCTTGGCGCCATTCTGCTGTGGCGCCCGGAACTGCACGCGGCGGCGATTGCCCTGGTGTTCTATGCCGTCTTCCTGGTCTCGACGGGCCGCAACTGCGCGCGCGAGTATCGCCGGCACCTCGACCTGGAGTTCGCGCTGGAGCACGCTCGTGCCGAAGTGGAGAATCAGGCACGCAGCGACGGCCTGACCGGCCTGAGTAATCGCCGCGAGTTCGACGACCAGTTGCGCCAGGCGCTGAGCCATGCGCGTCGCAGCCAGAGCCCGCTGTCTCTGCTGCTGCTCGACCTCGACCACTTCAAGCAGATCAACGACCGCTACGGCCACCTCGTCGGCGATCGCTGCCTGGCGCACGTCGCGGCCCGGCTGCGCGAGACCTGCCGCCGCGGCAGCGACGTGCTGGCGCGGATCGGCGGTGAGGAATTCGCGGTGCTGATGCCCGGCGCCAGCCTGGCCGAGGCCGGCGAGCAGGCGTGCCGGATCCGTGCGCGGATTGAAGGTCGGCCGCTCGATGCGGAAGCCGATGAGCCGATCGGCCTGACGGCCAGCATCGGCGTGACCGCCCTGGCCCCGGACCCGGACGACGACGCCGAAGCCCTGCTGCGACGTGCCGACGACGCCCTTTACCGCGCCAAGCGCGCCGGTCGCAACCGCGTCGAGGTCGAAGACCCGCCGGC
>CAZOUC010000510.1:0-1478 GCA_964582825.1 uncultured Enterobacteriaceae bacterium
AAACGAGCACTCTCATTGGCAGTTTTCGTCCTGATCCTCGCCACCGCAGCGTATGCGGCCGGAAGCCAGGAACCGGCAGCCGCTTCAGGCGCGGAGGAGCAGTTCGTCTTCGGCGAGACGCCGCTTGAGTTCTCCTGGTACGTGAACAACAACGCCTTCGTCGCCCACGACTACGGGGTCGACTACAAGGCGGAGGCGTGGATCAAGGAGAACTACAACGTCGAGATCGAGATGATCGACGCCGGCGGCGCCGCCGAGCAGAAGTTCACGACGTTCCTCGTGAGCAACGATTTTCCGGATGTCATGAACATCAGCCGTAACCTGCTCGGCCAGCTTGTCGACAACGACCTCGTCGTCCCGTTCGACGACTACCTGCCCGGTTCGCGCTTCCTGGAGGCGATGGGCAAAGGAGCAATCGACATGCTCCGCTCTCCCGACGGGAAGCTCTACCAGTACCCCGACTGGATGATTTCCGGCGACGACGGCAACGGCAACGGCGGCTGGATCATCCAGGACGCCGTCTGGAAGGAGCTCGGCGAGCCGAAGCTCGAGACCTTCGAAGACCTGACTGCCTACCTGCGGCGCGTGAAGCAGGAGTTCCCGGACATGATTCCGCTGGGCGTGACGCAGGCCTTCTCGGGCTTCCGCGTGATCTACACCGGCTTCGCCGAGGACAACTTCCAGTTATCGCTTACCTCGCTCTTCGCTTACCCCGACGGGGACGAGCTCGAATCGATCTTCCGCGACCCCTCGTTCGAGGAGGCCGCGCTCTACACCGCACGGCTCTTCCGCGAAGGCCTGATCGATTCGGACTCCTTCACGCTCAACCGCGACCAGGACCTCGAGCGTCTGCCGCAGGTCGCGGTCGTCGCGAGCGAGAACATCGCCATGCGCGGTCGCGAGACGCGTACGGCTCTCCAGCGGCAGAATCCGAACAACGAGTGGAACCCCATCTGGCCGATCCACAAGGCGGGCCTCGACCCGGACCGGATCTACCCGAACCAGTACAACAGGCTCGGCGGCAACATCAACGTTATCACGAAGGACGCCGAGAACCCGGAGGCTATCTTTCGTTACCTCGACTGGGCCGCGGGTCCTGAGGCGAACCTCGTCGGGTGGTTTGGCCCTCCGGATCTTTACTGGACCGCCGACCAGGGCTTCACGCCCGAGGGCTACCCTGTCGACATGCGCGACTCCTACTTCACAGCGAGTGCGGAAGACATCAAGTTCGCGCAGGGCTTCGGCTGGATCGGCAACACCGCCTTCATCGACGGCATGGCGCGCTACTTCAACCGCATCGACCCGTCGAAGACCAACTGGACGAAGATGGCGCAGATCAACGTCGCCTGGAAGACCACGCACGACGCGACCGAGTTCACCAACGTCGTGCCCGCCTCCAACACCCCGGAGGGCATCGTCTACCAGGAGGTGATGGACATCTACAACGTTACGCTGAGCGAGATCATGTTCGCCGACAG
>CAZOUC010000510.1:1488-2188 GCA_964582825.1 uncultured Enterobacteriaceae bacterium
CGCCGAGGTCCGTCGGATTATCGAGAAGGCCGCCACCGACGCCGACCGCGCCCGCATGCCGCAGCTCCTCGACTACATGACCGAGGTCTGGCAACGGAATCTGGACCTGCTCGGGCGGTAGGTAGCCTGTCTGCTTCGACACTGTTGCGGGCCCCTTCGGGGGCCTGCATTGCCGAAGGGGGAGCGCCTCGATCCGTCGCCTGTCGACCAGCCCGAATCGCCGGTCCAGCGCCTCGAACCGGACGGCCATCAGCTCACGCTGAGCCTTCAGGTCTTCTTACGCGGACCATGCGCTCGAGCAGCTGCGTATCGATCTCGGCCGGCCGCCGGGGAAGCATCTCCAGAACGGTGTCGCGCAGCCACGGTTTCACATAGTCGCCGATCCTCCTGACGTCATCTTCTGCCAGCGCCATCCTCGGATCTCCTCAGCCGACAAGGGACTCCTCAGCATCTATGTCCCGTGGTCCATCATCTCGCAGGTTACGGTCTCCGGGAAAGCCGGAGGATCACGCCGGCGTCAGCGCACCGCGTTTGGATGGCTCGACCCCCGTCGGATCGACCGTGAGGTTCCTGATCCACCGGAACCGGTTGACCGTGTACGCGGCCACGGTGCACTTGAGGATCTGGTCCGATTTCAACAGCGCGAAAACGACGATCGGCGCGGCGTGGAAGACGAAGGTCGCGATCGCGGCAGCGGGAA
>CAZOUC010000511.1:0-1879 GCA_964582825.1 uncultured Enterobacteriaceae bacterium
GAGCGCGGCGACGAATTCGGGCGTGACCGGCTCGCCTGCCTCGGCCAATGCGGTGAGCGCGGCGCTCATGTCGACCACGTTCGAGAGCATGATCGCGTTGGCGACGAGGCTGGCATATTTGAGGCTTTTCTCCTGTTCCACCGGATCGCCGCTCTTGATCGTGGGTCCCCCCAAAGGCAATCCAGTCGAGGAACTGGTTGAAGGTCTCGATCTTGGTGGTTTCGGCACGAATGCTGCGGCGCAGTTCGATGTTGTCGAGGTAGCGCAATAGGAACAGGGTACGCTCGACGCGACCCAGCTCTCGGAAGGCACGGTAGAGCCGGTTCTGGCGGTTGAACGAGCCCAATTTTCTGAGCAACATCGAGGGCATGACCGAGCCTGCCTGGATCGAGACCACGACCTGGAGCAGGTCGCGCCAGTGGGTGGCGATCAGCGCCCAGTCGATCTCGGCGCCGAACAGGGCGTCGATGTGGTGGTAGCGCACGCCGCGATCGGGGCGGTGGAACACCGCGTCACCGAGGCCGCGCATGCGCGGCATCAACTGAATGCCGAGCAGGCGGCTCAGGCCGAACACCGGCGCGCTCTGTCCCTGGGTATCGGCGTGCAGCGTGTCCGGCTGCATGCAGGACGCGTTGTTCAGAAGCCCGTCGAGGATATGCACCGCCTCCCAGACCCCACAGGGGATCGCGGTGGTGAACAACGCGACGTAGATGTCGGCGATGTGGTGATAGGCGATGGCGCCGTAGCCGCCGTAGCGGATGTGCCGGCTGCCGAGCAGGTTGTTCTCGCGAAGCGGCGCATGCGTGCCGTCGGCGATGGCGGCGCGGCCCAGGCCCCAGTGGCGCGGCAGCGGGAAGCGGGCGTAGGCGCCGATGAGGTCGATCATCGCCTTCTCGAGCCGGCCGGCGTCGATGTGCTGGGCGTTGATGCGACGCATGGCCTGCGCGCTGATCAGCCCGGGCGCGTGGCGCGCGGTCTGGGCCGGGCCGAGGTTGCAGCCGTAGCCGAAGACGGTGACCAGGTAGCGCGGCACCGGGCGGGCGAGCTTGGGATCGGCGCGCGAGGGCGGGCTGAAGTGGCGGGTGAAGCGCGCCCAGTGCTCGGCCCGCTTCAGCACGTCGAGCAGATGACGTTCGGGCATCTGGGCGCGCAGCGCCGCCTCGAACGCGGCGAGGCCAGCGGGCGGCACGGACTTCGGCAGCTGGCGCAGGTGCGGTGTGCCGTCGGGGTCGAGGGTGAGCGTGCTGTTGTCGGGAAAGCCCGCATCGACTGCGGCGGCGGCGGCCGTGAGTTCGGCCTTGAGCTGCGCGACGGCTGCGGCGCCCTCGGCCGGCAGGCCGACGGCAGTGCAGTAGGCCGCCACCCTCGGCATGCAGGCCGACCAGGGCAGCAGCTGCGCGCGGTAGTCGGCGAAGCGCTCACTGCCGGTGACGAAGACGTCGCCGCTCGAGAGCGCGTCGACCAGATGGACGAAGACGCAGACTTCGAGCGCGCGGCGGTCGATGACCGCGGCGCCGTCGACCATGGGCGCGACGAAGGCACGCCAGCGTTGCGAGGCGAAGTCGAGGTCGAGCGTCACGGGGACGTCCTTGCGCTTGGCGCTCCGGCCTGCGCTCGCCTCGCGCCAGGCGACGAGCAGGGTCTCGTCCTGCGTGGCCGAGCGGATTTCCAGGCAATCGAGGATGCGGAACAGCAGCGCGCGGTGACGCTTGTGGATCGGCCAGA
Source organism: uncultured Enterobacteriaceae bacterium (assembly GCA_964582825.1). Classification (GTDB taxonomy): domain Bacteria; phylum Pseudomonadota; class Gammaproteobacteria; order Pseudomonadales; family UBA5518; genus CAZOUC01. Next base: position 1,726 of record CAZOUC010000511.1, read on the forward strand.
GCAGCGGCAGATCGTTGTTCTCGTGCCAGGCCGAGACCGCGCGTACGCGCTCGGCAACCGTCTCGGCGCCGCCCTGTGCCGTGAGGATCGCTCGCACGCTCGCGCCGAAGGCGGCGTCGTCGAGCGGCGCCTCGGCCTGGTCAGCCACCTCGCC
>CAZOUC010000511.1:1889-2178 GCA_964582825.1 uncultured Enterobacteriaceae bacterium
CGCCGATGAGCGTCTCCTCGAGACGGCGATGCTCCGCGCGGAGGGTCTCGAGCGCTTCGCGGGCGGCCGTCTGGGTGCGCCGGACCCGGCGCAGCACCATCTCGACGAGTTCGTCGCGAGTGGTCATGCGCGTTTGGCGTACGAGCGCGAGCAGCAGGGTATGACGCTTGGCGGCGCGGGTGACGTCGAGCAGGCCGTCGACCTCCATGGCTGCCGCTTCGGCAGCGAACTGGAGCAGCTTGGTGTGAGCGATGCCTTCGAAAGGGCGCTCGTCGTCCGGCAGCGCGTC
>CAZOUC010000512.1:0-2170 GCA_964582825.1 uncultured Enterobacteriaceae bacterium
CAGGATGAAGATCTGCATCATTTCCACCGGCGGCACCATCGACAAGGTCTACTTCGACCAGCGCAGCGAGTTCCAGGTCGGTCCGCCGCAGGTCGAGAAACTGTTGCATGAAGCGAACATCGATTTCGAGTACGAGGTGATCTCGCTGCTGCGCAAGGACAGTCTCGACCTGAGCGACGAGGACCGCGCGCTGATCGTGTCGACGGTGCAGCGCACGCCGTTCGACCGGTTCGTGATCACCCACGGCACCGACACCATGGTCGACACCGGTCGGGCCCTGCAGGTCGTCGACGACAAGGTCATCGTGCTGACCGGGTCGATGCAGCCAGCTGGCCTGCGCGTCACCGACGCCCTGTTCAATGTCGGCTTCGCGCTCGGTGCCGTGCAGCTGCTGCCCGAAGGCGTCTACCTCGCCATGAACGGTCGCATCTTCGACCCGTCGATCACCCGCAAGAACTTCGCGGCCAAGCGCTTCGAGAAAGACGTGCACTGAGTCCGGCGCTCATTCCGGCGGCGGCCGCCGGCAGGCATGGAAGTGGCGGACCTCGGCACGGTGGAACAGGCGCTGCAGGAACGGCACGGCAACACGCCAGGACGGCGCCCCGAGCAGGGCCACCCGCCGGACCAGGTGGCGGTGCCGGCGCAGAAAATTGGTCTGTGCGGCGAGTGCCGCTTCACCCTGCCAGCCGGCGAAATCCGTCACGTCCAGGACCAGCACGGCGATGGCCTCGTGCTCGGTCCGCAGGCGCTTGACCACCGGCGCCACGCTGTCGCGGAAATCGCGCCAGTGCAGCCGGTCCTCGAGGCGTACGCAGAGTGCCGCACGCCGGGAACAGTAACGCGTCTGAATCATCCCTGACCTCCCTGTCGGGTAGCTGATCGCGGCACCATCCCTGTGCCGCCCGGACATGCTGGGCGCTGCCCGGCCGCGCCGTCAATTACCCCTGCCGTAATCGCCGCGCACGCGGCCCGGAGCAGCCGGGGATGCTATCTTGTGCCCAGTTCATTGAGGCCCGCGAGGCGATGACGTCATTCCGAGAACGCGAACAGCGGTTTCGTGCCTACCTGTACCTGGTGATCTTCGGCACCCATACCGCCGCAGGCCGGCGTTTCGACCTGGTCCTGCTGCTGTGCATCGTCAGCAGCCTGCTCGCGGTCATGCTCGATTCCATAGACGAGATCGCGCGCGTTCACGGCCCTGCGCTGCACGCCATCGAGTGGGCCTTCACAGTGCTGTTCACGATCGAGTACCTGCTCAGGCTGTACTGCGCCCCGCGACCCTGGCAGTACGCCCGCAGCGGCTGGGGCATCATCGACCTCCTGGCATTCCTGCCCACCTACGTCGCGGCGGTGTTTCCGGAAGCCGCGTCGCTGCTGGTGATCCGCGCGATCCGCATGATCCGGATCTTCCGCATCCTGCACCTGCAGTACTTTTCCGCCCAGGCGACACTGCTCGGCCACGCGCTGCGCAATGCCCGCGGCAAGATCTTCGTGTTCCTGTTCTCGATGCTGATCCTGGCAACACTGTTCGGCACGACCCTGTACATCGTCGAGGGCGGGGAGAACGGCTTCACGAGTATTCCGCGCAGCATCTACTGGGCGATCATTACCATTACCACGGTAGGCTACGGCGACATCTCGCCGGTGACGCCGCTGGGCCAGGCGATTGCAGCCCTGGTGACGCTGACCGGCTACTCGATCATCGCCGTGCCCACCGGCATCATCACCGGCGAAGTGATCGAGACCGTGCGCCAGGTACGACCGACCGACGACGAACTCAGCTGCCGCAACTGCGGCGCCACGGGGCACGACAGCGACGCGCGCCACTGCAAGGCCTGCGGGGCCCGCCTGCCGGTATAGCCTTTCCTCCGGCTAGTCGAGGAGGTAGCGCAGCGAGGCCCGCAGCACGCCGACCTCGCGCTCACTGCGCCGGGTCAGCGAGGTCTCGAGCCGCCAGCGTTCGATCGGCTCCCAGCGCAGTGACAGCGTCGCCGCGCCGCGCTCGAGCGGCATCGCGCCCGGCAGCAGGCTGCCGCGCAGCAGCCGCGCGTAGGCCAGACTCGCGCCGGCTTCGAGCCAGTCCACCGGGCGATAACGAAGCTTCATGTCGACCCCGAGCCCCTCGCCGGTCAGCAGGCGGTCGGAGGCGGACTGCAGCGCCAGAATCCCG
>CAZOUC010000513.1:0-2169 GCA_964582825.1 uncultured Enterobacteriaceae bacterium
GGCGGGCGATGTCGACCCCGGCTACGAGGGAACGACCGACGAACAGCAGCAGGAAGCCGGGCAGCGCCCGCAGACTGAGACCGCGTGGCGCCGTGATGCGCAGACTGAGTGCAAACGCGAACAGCACCGCCGGCACGCCGATCCACAACGCGTCGAGATCGCCTTCGCTCAGCACCAGCCACAGCGCGCCGAGCACCAACAGCCGGCCGAGGACGGCGCCCCGATGCGGGCTGGGCTGACCGCTGCGCTGCCTGCGCTCCGCCAGCAACGGTCTAGTCCCGCGCCACGACGGGAATGCGGTCCGCGCCGTCCGGGTGGCGTCGCACGCCGGCCCGCGCCAGGGCGCGACGCAGGAACGCGATCTGGCCGGCCAGCGGCAGGTCCTTGGGGCAGACGTCCTCGCAGCCCAGCAGCGTCAGGCAACCGAACACGCCGGACTCGTCTCCGACCAGCTCGTAGAAGGCCGCGTCGTCGCGCCCGTCGCGCGGGTCCAGGCGAAAACGGGCGAGCTTGTTGATGCCGGCCGCGCCGACGAAATCCTCACGCATGTGCGCGGTGCCGCAGGCCGAGATGCAGCAGCCGCACTCGATACAGCGCTCGAGCTCGTAAATCTCCTCGGCGCGGTCCGGATCCATCGGCGTCTCCAGCGCGCTCAGGTCCGGGTCGGCCTCCTGGCTGTGCACCCAGGCTTCCAGGCGCTCGCTCATCGCCCGCATCCACTTGCCGGTATTCACCGACAGGTCCGAGATCAGCTCGAACACCGGCAGCGGCGCCAGCACGATGTCGGGACCGAGTTCCTTGGTGAGCGTACGACAGGCGAGCCCCGGTCGGCCGTTGATGAGCATGCCGCAGCTGCCGCAGATACCGGCGCGGCACACGAAATCGAAATTCAATGACGCGTCCTGCCGCTCGCGAATCTCGTTCAGGGCCAGGAACAGGGTCATGCCCGGCGCCTCGTCCAGCTCGAACGCCTGCATGTGCGGCTGGCTGTCCGGATCCTGCGGATTGTGCCTCAGCACCTCGATGCGCAGGCGCCGCGGCGCGGCCTCGCGGTCATTCGCCATCCGGTACCTCCAGGCGTTCATTGCGTGCCCGGTAACGCTCGGGCAGCAGGTGTTCGAAGGGCATCAGGCTGTGCTGCACCGCATGGCGATCCTGCGCCTGCGCGCTGACCGCCTCGACCTCGGCGCTGCGCCGCGGCGTATCCGGGTGGTCGATGTGATCCCTGGCACCGTAACCGCGCCAGCCGGGCGGCAGCTCCATGCGCATGACGTCGAGCGGCTCGTAGTCGAGTTCGGGCAGCGTCGCGGTCTCGTCCGGCCAGGAGGCGAGCGTGCGCCGCAGCCAGTTGCGGTCGTCCCGGCGCGGAAAATCACTGCGGAAATGCGCCCCGCGACTCTCCTCGCGCTGCAGCGCCCCGCTGGCGACGCACAGCGCCAGCTTGAGCATTTTCTGCACCCGGTAGGCAGCCGCCAGCTCCGGGTTGGCGCCGCGGCTGTGATTCCTCAGGGTCACCCGCTGGCTGCGTCGCAGCAGGTCCTGCAGGGCGTCCACCGCCTGCGCGAGCCGCTCGCCGTCGCGCTTGATGCCGACCTGGGCCGTCATGATGTCCTGCATGCGGCGCATCAGCGTGTAGGCGTCGTCACCGTCGCGCTCGGCGGCGATCCGCTCGAGCCGCTGCGTTTCACGACGAGCGAACTCGCGCACCAGCGCCGTCGAGGTCCGTAAGTCGCCGCCCTCAGAATCGCAGAAGTCGGCGATGAATTCGCCGACCAGCATGCCCGCGACGACCGTTTCGGCGACGGAATTGCCGCCCAGGCGATTGAAGCCGTGCATGTCCCAGCAGGCCGCCTCGCCGACCGAGAACAGGCCTTCGAGCTGCGGGCTGTGACCTCGGTGGTCGGTACGGATGCCGCCCATCGAGTAGTGCTGCGCAGGACGCACCGGGATCAGTTCCTCGGCGGGGTCGATGCCGAGAAAGTACTGGCAGATCTCCTTGACCTCTCGCAGCTTGCCCTCGATGTGCGGCCGCCCGAGCAGGCGGATGTCCAGCCACAGGTGCTCGCCGAAACGGCTGCGGGCGCCGTGTCCGGCCGCGATGTGCTGCTCCATGCGCCGCGACACGACGTCACGCGACGCCAGCTCCTTTTTTTCCGGCTCGTAGTCGGG
>CAZOUC010000514.1:0-2164 GCA_964582825.1 uncultured Enterobacteriaceae bacterium
CTGCTCGAGCGACGACTGCTCGGGGTCGTAATTGAGCGGGATCACCCGGGTCGCGAAACCGGGCCGGTCGATCGTCAGCAGGCGGCTGAACTTGAACGGCGACAGCACCGGCGACATCAGGATCACGCGATTGACCAGATCCGGGCGCTGCTCGAACAGGTTGCCCTCGGGCCCGAGCTGGACCTCGAGCGACATCACGATCGACTCGCGCAGCGGGTCGATCGGCGGGTTGGTCACCTGGGCGAACTGCTGGCGCAGGTAATCGTAGAGCGGCCGGGCCTGCTTCGACAGCACGGCCATCGGCGTGTCGTCACCCATCGAGCCGACCGCCTCCTGGCCGACCTCGGCAAGCGGGCGCATTACCTGGTCACGCTCCTCGAAGGTGACCTGGAACATCTTGACGTACTGGTCGAGTTCCGCGCCCTCGATGCGCTCGTACTCGAAGTCCTGGTCGAGGCCGCTGACGATCCGGAAGGCGTGGTCCCGCAACCACTGCTTGTAGGGGAACTCGGCCTTCAGTCGGCCGTCGATGTCGGTCTCGCGAAGCAGCTCGCCGGAGACCGTGTCGACGGCCAGCACCTGCCCCGGTCCGACGCGCCCTTTGCGTACCACGTCCTCGGGGCGGTAGTCGTAGGTGCCGATTTCCGAGGCGAGGGTGATGAAGCCGTTGCGCGTGATCACGTAGCGCGCCGGACGCAGGCCGTTGCGGTCGAGCAGGCAGACCGCGCAGCGGCCGTCGGTCAGCACGATGCCGGCCGGCCCGTCCCAGGGCTCCATGTGCATCGCGTTGTACTCGTGGAAGGCGCGCTCGTCGGCGTCCATGAACTCGACGTTGTTCCACGCCGGCGGCACCAGCATGCGGATGGCCCGGTACAGGGGCATGCCGCCGGTCACCAGCACCTCGAGCATGTTGTCCAGGCTCGACGAGTCGGAGCCGCTGCGGTTCACCAGCGGGCCGAGCTCGTCCAGCCCGGGCAGGAGCTCCGAGCGCAGCTTCGGTGCCCGCGCCTGGGCCCAGTTGCGGTTGCCGACGATCGTGTTGATCTCGCCGTTATGGGCCAGCATGCGAAACGGCTGCGCCAGCGGCCAGCGCGGCGCCGTGTTGGTGGAAAAGCGCTGGTGGAAGACGCAGATCGAGGTCGCCAGCGACTCGCGGCCGAGATCCAGGTAGAAGTGCGGCAGATCCTCGGGCATCACCAGGCCCTTGTAGGACAGCACGTCGGCCGACAGGCTGCAGACGTAGTAGTCCGGGTCGTCGGTGATCGCCACCCCGGCACGCCGGCGCGCCTGGAACAGGCGGCTGCGCAGCAGCTCCGGCGCCAGGTTCTCCTCGCACTCGACGAAAACCTGCTCGATGCGCGGCAGGGTTTCCAGCGCGATGTCGCCGCAGATCGACACGTCAACCGGCACCTCGCGCCAGCCCATCACCTGCAGGCCCTGCGCTTCGAGCTGGCGGCCGAGCTCGGCGCGCGCCCGCTCGGCACGCCCCGCCTCGGTGCTCAGGAACACCATGCCGACCGCGTACTGGCCGCGCGGTTCACGACCGAAGGCCTCGCGCGCCGCCTCGCGGATGAACACGTCCGGCATCGCCATCAGCAGGCCACAGCCGTCCCCGGTCTTGCGGTCGGCGGCGATCGCACCGCGGTGGGTCATCCGCGTCAGCGACTGGATGGCGGTCTGCAGCAGCTCGTGGCTGGCCTCGCCCTGCATGTGGGCGATCAGGCCGAAACCGCAGCTGTCGCGGAATTCGTCCAGGCTGTACAGGTTGCTTCTGCGGGTCGATACTGCTGGCATACTCTCGTCTATGGCGCTGGGCCACACCTGCATCAGGAGCGTCACGGGGTTGTCTGGCCGGCGGACTGCCGGTAGACAAAGGCTCTCCATTCTACACAGGGTGCGATTTGACACAAATACGACGCGGCGCCAGCCGCGGAACTGCCAAATCCGTCACCGATTGGCACGGTGACCCCGCCGGGCAGGCGATTCGGCCGGTCGGCCGGAAACCTTTCATCTATAATGAAAGGCCGACAAGCAATTATCGAAATCATGGACTAAATTTAGCTTGTTGGTCCGGGCGCTCGGGCCGGACGGGATGGCCGTCATCCGCGTCGCCGTTACCTCTAGGGGAGTGTTGCATGACTTTCTCAGCGCGAGTCCTTCTGAT
>CAZOUC010000515.1:0-2158 GCA_964582825.1 uncultured Enterobacteriaceae bacterium
CATCGACCCGGCGCTCGCCGGCAGCGTCGTACTGACGACCATCACCGACGCGGTCGGCTTCATGTCCTTCCTGGGCCTGGCGACCCTGTTCTATGCCTGAACCCGACGACGCAGCCGAAGCCAGCAAGAGCGCGCGCAAGCGTGCTCACAAGGCCCTGCAGGACCTCGCCGGCGCGCTGGTGACGCTCGCCCCGGGCGAGATCCGCGCCCTGCCGGTCGGCGAGGAACTGGTCGATATACTGCTGATTGCCCGCGACATGCGCGCCAGCAGCGCCCGCGTACGCCAGCTGCGCTACGCCGCCCGTCTGCTGGCCGACGAGGACGCCGACGCCTTGCGTGCCCTGCTCGCGCGCAAGGACGCCCCGGTGCGCGCCGAGGCCAAACGCCAGCACCGGCTCGAGGCCCTGCGGGACCAACTGCTCGACGGCGGCGCCGAGACGCTGCACGCCGTACTCACCGGCCACCCGCAACTGCCGGCGGGCGAGCTGCGCCACGCCGTCAACGAGGCCCGTGCCGAGCGCGACACCGGCAGACCCCGCGGCGCCCGCCGCGCGCTGTACCGGCTGCTGGCCCGGCACCTGCCCGACTGAAAGGCGCGGCCGTTCTCAGGCGCTGGGTCTCTCCCCGCGTGCGAGCCATCGCCCGGCTTTCATGATCGCGTAGCCGATGGCGAAGCCAAGCACCGTCGAGACCAGCATGAACGCCAGCTGATCGCCGGCCTCGCGCCCCCCGGTTCCCAGGAATCCCATCAGCAGAATCACCGAAAAGGCCGACCCCGCGACCAGCGAAAACAGCGCCAGCGCCCCACCCGCGAAGGCCAGCACGATCCCGGCAACCCGTCTCATCTAAGCCCCCATCGGGAAAGCGAACCCGCCATCGGCAAACGCATTGTTCTTGGAATTCCTCAGCCGCCCGGAGCGTGCTGGATCGGCCGGCTCCCCGCCGATCAGCCGGTGTCCTCAGTGCCGTCGCTCGAGTCTGCAATCGGCTCGCTGCCCACCGCGTCATCAGGTGGGGCGTCCGGCTCGGGCTCTGCCGGCTCCGCAGCCCCGGGCTGACGGTCCGGCGCGTCGCCGCTTTCGTCGCGCACGACACGGTCGAGTTCGACCTCCGGGGCATCGATGGGGCCGACGACACGGTAGCGTGCGCTGGAAAAGCGCCCCATCTGCTCCTCGAAAATCTGGCTGGCGACGAACACGCCCGCTGCAACGGCCGGTCCGCCGGCAAGAGCCGCGATCCAGGGCAGGTTGCTGCCGATCGGCAGGGTCGCGAGCAGGGTCGCGTCGATGGTGTTGGCGCGCAGGTCGGCGCCGCCGTTGAGGCTGAAGCGGCTCGACGGGCCTTTCAGTTCGATCGCGTCGCTGATCGTGAGCTGACCGTCCTCGAGCAGTACGCGACCGCCGAAGCGGTCGAAGGTCAGGCCGCTCTTGAAGAAGTCGTCGAAGTCGAAGCGCAGGCGGCGTACGATCTCGGTCAGGTTCAGCACCCCGATCAGGCGCAGGATCGGCGCGTTCTCGACGTCCAGCAGACGGCCGTCGAGCAGTTCGACCTCGGCCCAGCCGCTCAGGCGGCCGGCGTCGAAATCCTGCGGCGCGCCCGGCCACTGCAGCGCCAGGTCGACCGTGGTCTGGCGGGCCTCCGCCGGGGCGGGCTGGTCCCAGGCCTTGAAAGCGTCCTCGAGATCGTCGCTGCTCAGGCGTGCATCGAGGCCGCTGCGCGTGCCCTCGGCCCAGTTCCAGTACAGGGTGGCGCCGCCCTCGTCCTCGCGCCCGGCGATCCGCACTCCTCGAAGTTCGGCAGTCAGGTCAAGGACCCGCAGACCCTGCGCCATCGGCCGCAGCGCGAAAGACCAGCGGCCGAAATCCTCCTCGCCGATCGCGAGGCGGTCGATGCTGATGTCCATCGCGCGCAGGTCCGTGGTGTCGGGACGCTCCGGCCAGGCCGACCTTGTCTCCGGCGTGGCGTCGTCCGTTGCCGACGCGTCCGCCGCGTCGTCCGGGAACAGCTGGGCGAGCTGCAGCTGCTGCAGCGCGACGTCGAGCGGCGCCGTTTCGGAATCGGGAATCAGGATGCTGCCGGCCACCTCATCGTCGGCAACGGCGACGCGGGTGCCGCGCGGACCCTGGTCGACGTAGAGGTCGACGTCGGTCAGGGTCAT
>CAZOUC010000516.1:0-2157 GCA_964582825.1 uncultured Enterobacteriaceae bacterium
CGACATCGCCCGCCGTGCCCTGCAGCCCTCGATGCCGCTGCAACCGGCGCTGCAGGAGTATCGGACGACCCTCTCCCCCGGATTGCCGCGGGTGCTGTTCGCCAATGTCGTGTCCCTGCTGCCCGGTACTCTGAGTGCCGATATCGACGGCGCCAGTCTGCAAATACACGTGCTCGATGAAAGCGCCGCCAATATCGAGTCGCTGCGCGAGCTCGAAGCCGCGGTTGCGCGGCTGCTGCCACGGAACTGACGAGATGGAGATGCTGCTCTGGCCGCTGACCCTGCTGCTGCTGCTGAACCTGCTGGCCGGCCTGTGGCGCGCGCTGCGCGGCCCGACGGCAGCGGATCGCCTGCTGGTGATCCAGTTGTTCGGCACCACCGCAGTGGCGGTCCTGCTGCTGCAGGCCAGCGCCGGCGGCGTGGACGCGCTGCGCGACGTGGCACTGGTGTTCGCGCTGCTGGCGGCCGTCACCGTAGTCGCCTTCGTGCGGCGCGCCTGGCCCGGAGGTGTCGATGATTGAACCGATCGCGGGAACGCTGCTGGTGCTCGGCAGCCTGTTCTTCTGCGCGGGTACGGTCGGGCTGCTGCGCTTCCCGGACGTTTTCGCGCGCCTGCACGCGCTGACCAAGGCCGACAACGTCGGCCTGGGCCTGATCGTGCTGGGGCTCTCGATCGAGTCGGCGTCGCTGCTCGTGACCGCCAAGCTGCTGCTGATCTGGGTGCTCGTCCTGCTTGCCAGTGCCAGCGCGGCTCACCTGATCGCGCGCGCGGCGCTGCGGCGTGGTATGCGACCATGGCGGCGATGAGCGTCCTGGTGTGGGTTTTCGACGTGCTGCTCGCGCTGACCCTGCTGTGGTTCGCCTGGCGCGTGGTCAGCACACCGCGGCCGTTCGAGGCGGTCGTGTTGTTCGTGTCCTTCGGTCTGCTGATGTCGATGACCTGGATGCGCCTCGACGCGCCCGACGTGGCCATGGCCGAGGCGGCGATCGGCGCCGGGCTGACGGGTGCGCTGCTGATGTCGGCCCTGTCCCGGCTCGACGGCAGCCGCTTCGACGAGTCGGGGTCTGAGGAATGAATGCCTGGCTGCGGCGCCTGTTCGACCTCGCTCTGCTGGGCATTGCCGGTGGATTGGCCGCTGTGCTGCTGGTGCTGCCGGAGCCTTCGGGAGACCTGCCGGCACGTGTCGTCGCGGCCCTGCCGGACAGCGGCGTCGACCACGCGGTGACCGCGGTCCTGCTGAACTTCCGTGGTTACGACACCTTTCTCGAACTGCTGGTCCTGCTGCTCGCCCTGGTCGGGGTGCGCTCGATGGGTGCCCTGCCGCGCCGCGACAGCAGCGAAGCGCCGAGTCCGGTGCTCGAGGAACTGCTGCGCCGGCTGGCGCCTTTGCTGGTGCTGGTCGCGGCCTACCTGCTCTGGGTCGGCAAGCAGGCGCCGGGCGGGGCCTTCCAGGCCGGTGCCGTGCTCGGTGCCGCGGGGGTACTGCTGCTGCTCACCGAGCGTCCCGTCGAAGCGGTGGTGCCGCCGGCGCTGCTGCGGCTCCTGCCGGTGCTGGGCGTGCTGTCCTTTGCACTGATCGGTGCCGCGCTGGCGGTCGGGGAGGGCGCCTTCCTCGCCTATCCGCCCCGCATTGCGGGCACGCTGATTCTCGTCATCGAAGGATTCGCGACGCTGTCGATCGCGACGATCCTGGTGATGCTGTTCGTCGGTGCCCGTTCCGAGGGAGAGGGGCCGTGAGCTCGACGGCCTGTTTCGCCTTTGCCGGGGCCGGCCTGTTCCTGATCGGACTGCGCGCCCTGGTGCTGCGCGCGCACCTGCTGCGCAAGGTGTTCGGCGTCAACCTGATGGGCAGCGGCGCCTTCCTGCTGCTCGTCGCGCCGGCGCAGGCGGGCGATCCGGTACCGCAGGCGATGGTGATCACCGGCATCGTCGTTGCCGTTTCCGCTACGGCCCTGGCTCTCAACCTGCTGCTGAAGGTCGAGCACGCTGCCGGGCGGGCCGAGCTGGAACGGACTGCCGGCGACTAGGACGGTCAGTTCATGGAAGCCTGGCTGCTGCCCCTGCTCGTACTCCTGCCCCTGCTGGGCGCGCTACTGGCGCTGCTCTTGCCCGCCGTGGCAGGTGTCGTAGGAGTCGTCTGCGCCCTGGCCAACCTG
>CAZOUC010000517.1:0-2153 GCA_964582825.1 uncultured Enterobacteriaceae bacterium
GTCGCGTCCAATGACCTGCAGTCCCTCTACGTCGCCAACAACGTCTGCTCCGCGGTGGAGTACTTCCGTCGTCTCGGCGGCAACGTCGGCGTAGCCGGCATGGTCACCAACAAGGACGACGGCACCGGCGAAGCGCAGGCGTTCTGCAAAGCCGTCGGCATCCCGGAACTCGCCGCGATCCCGGCGCACGACGACATCCGCCGCAAGAGCGCCAACTACGAAATCATCGGCCACCCCGACGGCGAGTGGGGCGAACTGTTCGCCACGCTGGCGCAGAACGTCGCCGAGTCGCCGCCACACCAGCCCAGCCCGCTCAGCCAGGACCAGCTCCTCGACCTGTTCGCAGGCGAGGCGGTCGGACGCGACGTGGTGCTGCAGCCGGCGACCATCGAAGACATGTGCGGCGCCAGCGCCATCAACAAACCATCGCTCGAGGTCATCTATGACACAGTCTGAGCGCATCGCCAGCGACGCGAGCGGCTGCCACGCCGGCAGCGCCGAGTTGCAGCGCGCAGCCAGCAGCGCCGGCAAGAGCGCCGTGCTCGAGCGCTACGAGCAGGACTATCCGAAAGGTCCGCACGACCAGCCGCAGAGCATGTGCCCGGCCTTCGGCTCGCTGCGCGTCGGTCTGCGCATGCGCCGCACGGCGACGATCCTCAGCGGCTCGGCCTGCTGCGTGTACGGCCTCACGTTCACGTCGCACTTCTACGGGGCACGACGCACGGTCGGCTACGTCCCGTTCGACTCCGAGACCCTGGTGACCGGCAAGCTCTTCGAGGACATCCGCGACGCGGTCATCGAGCTGGCCGACCCCGCAACACACGACGCCGTCGTCGTCATCAACCTGTGTGTGCCGACCGCCTCGGGCGTGCCGCTGGACCTGCTGCCCAAGGTGATCAACGGCGTACGCGTCATCGGCATCGACGTACCCGGCTTCGGCGTGCCGACGCACGCGGAAGCCAAGGACGTGCTCGCCGGCGCGATGCTCAAGTATGCCCGCAGCGAAGCGGAAGCGGGCCCCGTCGCCGAACCGCGCGGCGGCCGCAGCGACCGCCCGACCATCAGCCTGGTCGGCGAGATGTTCCCGGTCGACGCCATCGGCATCGGCCGGCTGCTCGAACCGCTGGGACTGGCCGCCGGCCCGGTGGTACCGACCCGCGAGTGGCGCGAACTCTACGCCGCGCTCGACTGCGCCGCGGTGGCGATGATCCACCCCTTCTACAGTGCCGTGCAGCGCGAGTTCGACGCCGCCGGACGGCGCTGCGTCGGCTCGGCCCCGGTGGGCCTGAGCGGCACCGACGCCTGGCTGACCGCCATCGCCGCAGCCTGCGGGCTGCCGGACGAACGCCTGCAGGCCGCCAGGCAGGCGGCACTGCCCGCGATCCAGGCCGCGCTCGACGCCTCCCGTCTCGACGCCCGCATCACCTTGTCGGGCTACGAGGGCTCGGAGCTGCTGGTCGCCCGCCTGCTGGTCGAGTGCGGCGCCGACCTGCGCTACGTCGGCACCGCCTGCGGCCGTACGCGCTGGTCACAGGCAGACCGCGAGTGGCTCGAGGCGCACGGCGTCACGGTTCGCTACCGCGCCTCACTCGAGGACGATCTCGCGGCGATCGACGAATTCGAGCCGGATCTTGCCATCGGCACCACCCCGGTGGTGCAGAAAGCCAAGGAACGGTCGATCCCGGCCCTGTATTTCACCAACCTGATCTCAGCCCGCCCGCTGGTTGGCCCTGCCGGACCCCCGGCCCTGACCCAGGTGCTGCGCAGCGCGCTCGCCAACCAACAGCGTTTCCAACGCATGCAGGAGTTCTTCGCGGGTGTCGGCAGCGCCGACCACGCGGGCGTCTGGGACCGCGCACCGACGCTGGCAACGCCGGCGCCGCTGCCGAGGAAGGAGACCGCCTGATGCTGGTTCTGGACCACGATCGCGCCGGCGGCTACTGGGGCTCGGTGTACGTGTTCACGGCGATCAAGGGCCTGCAGGTGATCATCGACGGCCCGGTAGGGTGCGAAAACCTGCCGGTGACGTCGGTGCTGCACTACACGGATGCACTGCCGCCGCACGAACTGCCGATCGTCGTCACTGGCCTGTCCGAAGAGGAACTGGGCAAGAACGGCACCGAGCAGGCCCTGCGCCGCGCCCATGCGACGCT
>CAZOUC010000518.1:0-2151 GCA_964582825.1 uncultured Enterobacteriaceae bacterium
ATCGTGCGCATTACCGAGGTGGACCCGATCTGCGCCATGCAGGCCTGCATGGACGGCTTCGAGGTCGTCTCGCCGTTCCGTGACGGCGTCAACGACGGCAGCGCCGAGTGCATCAACCGGGAGCTGCTGGCGCGCACCGACCTGCTGGTCACCGCGACCGGCAACGCCGACGTCTGCAACCGCCAAATGCTCGACGCGCTCAAATCCAGCGCCGTGGTCTGCAACATCGGCCACTTCGACAACGAGATCGACACCGCCTACCTTCGCGAGCGCTACGACTGGGAAGAAATCAAGCCGCAGGTGCACAAGATCTACCGCGACCGCGGCAGCAACGACCACCTGCTGCTGCTCGCCGAGGGGCGGCTGGTCAACCTGGGCAACGCCACCGGCCATCCGTCACGCATCATGGACGGCTCTTTCGCCAACCAGGTGCTGGCGCAGATGCACCTGTACTCGGCGCGCTTCGCCGACCTCGACGCCGATGCCCGGGCGGCGCAGATCCGCGTCGAAGTCCTGCCGAAGTCACTGGACGAAGAGGTCGCGCGCCACATGGTCGCTGGCTTCGACGGCGTGCTGACGCGCCTGACGCCGGAGCAGGCCGAGTACATCGGCGTCGCGGTCGACGGGCCGTACAAGCCCGACAGCTACCGCTACTGAGACCGCGACCGTGGCGCTGCGCAACGTCAGCTTCGAGTACTTTCCGCCCAATACGCCGCAGGGCCTGGACAAGCTGTGCGCGACGCACCGGCGCCTCGAGGCGCTGGAGCCCGAGTACGTGTCGGTGACCTACGGCGCGGGCGGTTCGACGCGCGAGAAGACCCGCGACGTGGTACTGCGCCTGGCAGAAACCGGGCGGACCGAGGTCGCGCCGCACCTGTCGTTCGGTGCCGATGGCGAGCAGACCATCGGCACCCTGCTCGACCAGTACCGCGAGGCGGGCGTGCGCCGGGTCGTGGCACTGCGCGGCGACATGCCCTCCGGTATCGGCGGCGGCCGCCAGTTGGTCCACGCCCGTGACCTGGTCGCCTTCATCCGCGCGCGCTACGGCGAGCACTTCGACGTCTCGGTGGCCTGCTACCCGGAAATGCACCCGCAGGCGCTCAGCTTCGGCCACGACGTCGACTTCCTGCGCGACAAGCTCGAGGCCGGCGCCCAGCGCGCGATCACGCAGTACTTCTTCAGCGCCGACGCCTACTTCTTTTTCCGCGACTTCTGCATCAGCCGCGGCATCAGTCAGCCCCTGTACCCGGGCATCATGCCGATCCACAACTTCGCCAGCCTGCAGCGCTTCTCGAGCAACTGCGGGGCCGAGATACCGCGCTGGATCCAGCAGCGCATGGCGGACTTCCGGGACGATGCTCAGGCGGCCCGAGACTTCGGCGTCGAGGTCGTCACCCGCCTGTGTGCGACCCTGCTGGACGGCGGCGCCCCGGGTCTGCACTTCTACACCCTGAACCAGGCCGAGCTGACCGAGCGGATCTGCCACAACCTGCAGGCCGCCTGAGCGCCATGAAGGCTCCGCCGCGGGTTTTCGTCGACGCAGCCTTGAGCGTCGGCAGCACGCTTGAACTCACGGACGATCGTGCCCACTACCTGCAGCGCGTGCTGCGCCTGCGCGCTGGCGACGAGGCGCGCTTGTTCAACGGCGAGGGCGGCGAGTGGGCAGCGCGGCTGCTGGCCCTGCAGCGACGCTCGGTAAGCGTCGAAGTGCTCGACGCCATTGATTCGGCTCGCGAGTCGCCGCTGGAGACTCACCTCGGTATCGGCTGGTCCCGGGGTGAACGCATGGACTGGGTGGTACAGAAAGCGACCGAACTGGGCGTCCACGCGATCACGCCGCTGGTCACAGCGCGGTGCAACGTGCACCTCGAGGACGCGCGGGTCGACAAGCGCCTGCGCCACTGGCGCCAGGTGGCGGTTTCCGCCTGCGAGCAGTGCGGCCGGAACCGGCTCCCCGAACTGGCCCAGCCGCTCGAGCTGCAGCACTGGCTGCAGGCCTGCAGCGCGACCACGCGCCTGCTGCTGGCTCCGGGCGCAGCGGGCGCGGACCCTGTCGTGGAGGGTTCGGTGGCGCTGCTGGTCGGTCCGGAAGGTGGCCTGGAGGACAGTGAAGTCGTGGCGGCGCGCGATGCCGGCTTTCAGCCGTGGACG
>CAZOUC010000519.1:0-2151 GCA_964582825.1 uncultured Enterobacteriaceae bacterium
CCCGACGGCTATCACAGCGTCACCCCCTACCTCAGTGTCGATGACGCCGCCCGGGCGATCGACTTCTACCGCGAGGCCTTCGGTGCCGAGGAACTGATGCGCCTGCCGGCCGGCGACAAGATCGCCCACGCCGAGGTACGCATCGGCAACAGCCCGGTGATGCTGGCGGACGTGTTCCCCGAGCAAGGCAACCAGAGCCCGACGGGGCTGGGCGGCACGGCGGTCAGCATGATGATCTACGTCGAGGACGCCGACGCGACCTTCGCCCGGGCACTGGCCGCGGGCGCCGAGTCGCTGCGTCCCGTCGAAGACCAGTTCTACGGCGACCGCACCGGCACCGTGCGCGACCCCTTCGGTCACGTCTGGACCGTCGCGACCCACGTCGAGGACCTCAGCGACGAGGAAATCGGTCGGCGCATGCAGGCGATGATGGGCGGCTAGGCGCGCGCTGCGCGCGCCCATTCCAGGAAGCGGTGCACGCCGTCGACCACCGCCTCGGTACGCGGTGAGCGGACGATGTCGAAGGCGTGCTCGGCACCGGGCAGTTCGAGGAACACCACCGGATTGCTCGAGGTCCGCTTCAACTCCCGGTAGAACACCCGCGCGTCCTCGATCAGCGCGAGGCTGTCGAGCGTGCCGTGCACGATCATGAACGGCGGCGCGCCGGCCTGCACTTTGGTGATCGGCGAGGCCTCGTCCCACAGCTCCGGGTTCTGCTCGAGGGTCTGGTGCATGACGCGGTGCTCGAGAAACTCGCGAAACATCGGCGCGTTCGGGTGCTGGCCGTTGCGCACCAGGAAATCGTAGACGCCGTAGAACGGTATGCAGGCCTGTACCGAGGTGTCGGTGTCCGGGTGCTCGTGCTGGTACCGCGGGTCGTTTGCCGTCAGGGCCAGCAGGCTCGCCAGGTGGGCGCCGGCCGAGCCGCCGGTCACGGCAACGAAATCCGGATTCATGCCGTACTCGCGCCCGTGCTCGCGGATCCAGCACAGGGCCCGCTTGCAGTCCTCGAGATGGGTCGGGAAGCCGACGCTGGGACTCAGGCGGTAATTGGCGGCGACGCAGACCCAGCCGCGACTGGCCAGGGTCCACATCAGGGGCAGGGCCTGGTGGTCCTTGCTGCCGACCATCCAGGCGCCGCCGTGGATCTGCAGCAGCACCGGGCAGCCCTGCTCGGGCAGATCGACCGGCCGGTACACGTCGAGGTGCTGGCGGCGACCGTGCGGTCCGTAGGCGATGTCGCTCAGCCGCTCGACCCCGGCCGTTCGGAACCCGAACGGATGCCGCCAGTCGTCGAAGCGCACCTCGCCGCGCAAGGTCGCTGACCTGGCCGCCGGAATGGCGCTGCGGTAGTCGAGGCCGAGTCCGTCGCACAGCGCGGTTTCGGTAGGCCCCGTGGAACGCGTCAGGCTCTGGAAGATCGACCAGGCGAGCCCCGGCCAGGTCAACAGCAACAGCCACAGCGCCAGCTCACCGAGCCCCGAGTCGAACGCCCCGGCCAGCCCGAACAGCAGCGCCAGCCCGACCTGCAGCGGCAGCCAGATCCACGACAGCTCCGAGGCCACCAGCGCGAAGGCCCACAGCAGCCAGGGCGCGGAGCGGCGCTGCACGGCGCGCGGGCTGTACACCGCGAACATCGACAGCAGGTTGAAAACAGCCAGCGCGAGCAGCAGCCAGTCCATGGTCAGGTTCCTCGTCGCGTCAGTCCCGGGGACAGGCCATTGCCGCGGCGCGGAACATTACCCGCGCCTTGTTCAGGGTCTCCTGCCACTCGAGTTCCGGTACCGAATCGGCCACCACGCCGGCGCCGGCCTGCACGGTCAGCTCGCCGTCCTGGATCACCGCGGTGCGGATCGCGATCGCGGTGTCCATGTTCCCGTTCCAGGACAGGTAGCCCACCGCCCCCGAGTAGACCCCGCGCTTGACCGGCTCGAGCTCGTCGATGATCTCCATCGCGCGGATCTTGGGGGCGCCGGACAGGGTTCCGGCGGGTAATGCGGCGCGCAGCACGTCGATCGCATCCAACTCAGGCTGCAGGCGGCCGACGACGTTGGAGACGATGTGCATGACGTGCGAGTAGCGCTCGACCACCATGTTCTCGGTGACCTCGACCGTGCCGGTCTGCGCCACCCGGCCGACATCGTTGCGGCC
>CAZOUC010000520.1:0-2149 GCA_964582825.1 uncultured Enterobacteriaceae bacterium
GAAGAGTTCTGGGAGGTCGAAGCGCAGCTCGAGAGCGGGGACGGCGTCGAGATCGCGATGGAGGTCAAGCGCGAGGGCGGCGAGGCCTTCCGTCCGGGCAGCAAGGAGCAGTGCGACGCGGCGCTCGCGCGCCTGCGCAGCCAGTCCTTCGCGGTCAAGTCACGCGAGGACAAGCCGACCAAGGGGCGTCCGCCGGCGCCGTTCATCACGTCGACCCTGCAGCAGGCGGCGAGCACGCGGCTCGGCTTCAGCGTCAAGAAGACGATGATGCTCGCGCAGCGCCTGTACGAGTCCGGTCACATCACCTACATGCGAACCGATTCGACCAACCTGAGCCGCGATGCGGTGGAGGCCTGCCGCCGCTACGTAGCCGACCGGTTCGGCGACCGATACGTTCCGGAAAAGCCCAACTTCTACAGCAGCAAGGCCGGCGCCCAGGAGGCGCATGAAGCCATCCGCCCCACCGACGTCGGCGTGCCGGCGACCCGCATTCAGGGCCTCGACCGAGATGCGCAGCGGCTCTACGAGTTGATCTGGCGCCAGTTCGTCGCCTGCCAGATGCCGCCGGCGGAGTTCCTGCGCACGACCCTGCAGGTCGGTGCCGGGGACTTCGAGTTGCGCGCGGTCGGCCGCATCATGCAGTTCGACGGCTTCATGAAGGTCCTGCCCCAGGTCAAGAAGGACGAAGACCTGGTGCTGCCCGATCTCGCGGTGGGAGACCAGCTCAAGCTGCTCGAACTGAAGCCGTCGCAGCACTTCACCAAGGCGCCGCCGCGGTACTCGGAAGCCAGTCTCGTCAAGGAACTCGAAAAGCGCGGCATCGGCCGACCGTCGACCTACGCGGCGATCATCTCCACGATCCAGGAGCGGGGCTACGTGCGGGTCGAGAACCGGCGCCTGTACGCCGAGAAGCTCGGCGACATCGTCACCGACCGCCTGACGGAATCGTTTGCCGACCTGCTGGACTACGGCTTCACCGCGAGCATGGAGGAGTCCCTGGACGAGGTGGCGCGCGGCGACCTGGACTGGAAGGCAGTCCTCGACCGGTTCTACGAGGACTTCACCCGCAAACTCGAACAGGCGCGGGGCGAAGACCACGGCATGCGCGGGAACACGCCGATCGAGACCGACGTCAAGTGCAAGCAGTGTGGCCGCAACATGCAGATCCGCACCGGCAGCACCGGCGTGTTCCTCGGCTGCTCCGGGTACAGCCTGCCGCCGAAGGAGCGTTGCAAGAGCACCCTGAACCTGATCCACGGCGATGAAGTCGTCGAAGAGGACGCGGACGAAGAACAGGAATCGCGTCTGCTGCGCAGCCGCCATCGCTGCCAGCTGTGCAACACGGCGATGGACAGCTACCTGATCGACGAGCACCGCAAACTGCACGTGTGCGGCAACAGCCCGGACTGTCCCGGCTACGAGATCGAGACCGGCAAGTTCAAGCTCAAGGGCTACGAAGGCCCGGTCATCGAGTGCGACAAGTGCGGCGCCGACATGGAATTGCGTACCGGGCGCTTCGGCAAGTTCTTCGGCTGCACCAACAGCGAGTGCAGGAACACGCGCAAGCTGCTGCGCAATGGGCAGCCGGCGCCGCCGAAAATGGACCCGGTGCCGATGCCCGAGTTGCGCTGCGAGAAGGTCGATGATCACTACGTACTGCGTGACGGGGCCTCCGGACTGTTCCTGGCGGCGAGCGGCTTTCCGAAGAACCGGGAAACGCGTGCCCCCTTTGTAGATGAACTGCTGCCGCACAAGGACGAGATCGATCCGAAGTACGCCCACCTGTTCTCGGCGCCGACCCGGGACCCGGAAGGGCGTCGCGCGATGATCCGCTTCAGCCGCAAGTCCGGCGAGCAGTACGTGACCAGCGAGGTCGACGGCAAGAGCAGTGGCTGGCGGGCGACCTGGAAGGACGGCCACTGGCAGCAGTCGGGAGACGCCAGTGCTCCGGCCAGGAAGAAAAAGGCCGCGACGCGCCGCAAGAAAACGCCGGCCCGCGGCAAGCGGGCCGCCGGCGGCTGATGTCCGCGGCGGGCTTCGTCAACGCTTCCCTGGCGCGTGCCGAACAACTGCTCGCCATCGGTGCGGCTGACGACAAGGAAACGGCCTTGCTGGAAGCCTCGACGATGCGCCTGGCCGCACTGTGGCG
>CAZOUC010000521.1:0-2148 GCA_964582825.1 uncultured Enterobacteriaceae bacterium
TGCGGCCAGGGATGGCCGCAGTCGAGCGCACATGGACGTGCTCGGAGCGTGTCTCATCGCCGCGGTCGCACGCGCTCCGGCGCTGCCAGGCCGGCGGGCGGGTGCTGAAACAATCCGGTGACAACAAGAGGAGCCCGCCATAGTGAAAGTATCCGTCGACGTCAGCCTGTACCCGCTGCAGGAGGAGTTCGTGCCGGTGATCATCGACTTCATTCACCGCGTCGAGCGTCGCGAAGGCATCGAGATCGAGCGCAACAACCTGAGCACGCAGCTGTTCGGCGAGTACGAGCGCGTGATGGCGGTGCTGGCCGAGGAGCTGCGCCACTCCTGGGAAACGCACGGCAAGGCGGTTCTGGTGGCGAAGTTCGCGCCCGGCGACGTGCGTCGGTCGCACTGACCCGCCGCCATTGAACACCGTCCTGGAACTGGTCGCGGTCGGCCTGGGTATCGCCTACCTGCTGCTGGCGGTCCGCGAGCAGATCGCCTGCTGGTACGCGGCTTTCGTCAGCACGGCGATCTTCCTGTACCTGTTCTGGGACGTACGCCTGCTGATGGAATCCGGTCTGCAGGTCTACTACATGGCGATGGCCGTCTACGGCTGGCTGCAGTGGCGCAACGGCGGACGGGACCACGCGCCGCTGCGCATCCACGCCTGGCGCTGGCAGCAACACGCCGTGGCTGTCGTCGTCGTGCTTTCCGCGTCGCTGCTGTCCGGCCTGCTGCTGGAGCGGTACACCGACGCGCGTCTGCCCTTTGTCGACTCCTTCACGACCTGGGGCAGCATCGTCACGACCTGGATGGTCGCCCGCAAGGTGCTCGAGAACTGGCTGTACTGGCTGGTCATCGATGCGGTGTCGATCTTCCTGTACCTCGACCGTGGTCTGTACTTCACGGCGGCGCTGTTCGCGGCCTACCTGGTCATTGCCGTGTTCGGCTGGTATCAGTGGCATCGCGTCTGGCGGGCCCAGCAAGCGGGGCCCGCTGGTGGCTGATGCGTCGGTGCCGGCTCGCGTGCTGACGCTGCTGGCCCGGGCCATGCCCGACTCTCGCTGGCGGGCCGTGCGCCGGCTCGCCAGCGGGCCCTTCAGCCGCTGCTGGCTGCTCGAGAGCGACGACCGCCGGGCGGTGTTGCGCCTGGTCGACGCGGCCGCGATGCCGCCCGGCGTCGACCGGCGGCGGGAACTCACCATCCAGCGCGCGGCGGCGGCTCTGGGCCTGGCGCCGGGGCTGCTGTTCACCGATGCCGAAGCCGGCATCCTGGTCAGCGCGTACTGTCCGGACAGCGGGAGCGCGCCGTCGCCAGAGGCGCTCGGCCAGCTGCTGGCCCGGCTGCACGGCGCCGCGATCGATGCGCCGCGCCTGAACTGGCCCGCTTATCTCGACGCGTGCCGGCGGACGCTGGCGCGCCCGGAACACGCCGAGCTGGCCGAGCGCTTCGGGGCTGCTGTGGACGACCTGCTGCCGGCGCTCGACGCCAGCGGCCGCAGCGCCCTGTGCCATTGCGACCCGAATCCCGATAATGTCCGCGCGGGCCCGCGGGGTCTGCAGTTGATCGACTGGGAGTATGCGGCAGTGACCGACCCCTGCTACGACCTGGCTGCGGTGGCGGAGTCTCACGACTTGCCCGCGGACCGGCTGGAGGCCCTGCTCGCGGCTTACGGCGGCCTGGACGCCGGCGGCCGCGCGCGCCTGGCCTCGATGCGCGTGCTGTACCGCTACGCGGGCCTGCTGTGGCACGCCCTGGTGGCCGAACGCATGCCGGAATCGGCCGGCTGGGCGCGGCGCGGCCTGGCCGCCGATGCGGCCCGGCTCGAGGCCCTGCTGCGTGACCGCTGACAGCCGCCTGCTTGCCGCGCTGGCGGTCCTGGTGCTGCTGCTGACCGCGCTGTCCCTGGCCAGCGGCAGCACGGACCTGCCGCTGGCGGCTGCCCTGGGTGACCTGTGGTCCGGCGTCGCCAGCCCGGATGCGCTGATCCTGCGCGAGATCCGCTTGCCGCGCACCGCCATCGCCGCTGCCGTCGGCGCCAGCCTCGGCCTGGCCGGGGCGGCGCTGCAGGGCCTGTTGCGCAACCCGCTGGCCGAGCCCGGAATCGTCGGCGCGTCGAACTGCGCCGCGCTCGGAGCGGTTTGTGTGCTCTATTTCGGCCT
>CAZOUC010000522.1:0-2134 GCA_964582825.1 uncultured Enterobacteriaceae bacterium
GCAGTCGCGACAGCGCCAGCACCAGGCTGGCGTGACCCCGCTCAGGATAGAAGCGCGTGCTTACGGCCACGTCGAGTGCCCGTGCTCGCGCCGCGAATTTCTCCGTGTGCAGGGGCAGCACGGTGCCGTCTGCCTCACCGTGCAGCAGCAGCATGGGTGGCTCCTTGCCGCTGAGAAAGTGCAGCGGCTGCATTTGCCGGAAATCCTCCAGGTTGCCGAAGACGTCGCGGTACCGCTGGTTCTGCGGCAGGTAGGCATAGGGCCCGGCCAGGCCGACGAAACGGTCGATGTGCTGAGGGGAAAGGTCGTGCGCGGCCAGGAACCGCGGGTCGGTAATCAGCAGCGCCCCGGTGTGGGCACCGGCGGAATGCCCCATCAGGATGATCTCGTCGGCGCGCTCGAAGCGCCCGCCTTCGCCCAGCAGCCAGCTGACGGCCAGGGCGATGTCGGTGACGAAATCGGGAAAGGCGACCTCGGGGTACTTGGCGTAATCGGGGATGGCCACCGTGAAACCGTCGGCGGTGAGGGCGTCGGCAACGAAGGCGTAGCCCTCCTTGCTGCCCGAGCTCCAGTCGCCACCGTAGACGAAAACCACGAGTTTTCGCCCGGCGCCCGCCGCGGGCGCTGGTTCGGGGTGGTACAGGTCCAGCAACTGGTGCGCCCCGTCGCCGTAGCGCAGGTCGCACTCGCAGCGCATGTCGCCCAGCAGCGTGGACGGTACGCTCAGGGCACGCAGGCCGAGGTCGATGCAGGCCGCCAGCATGACGCTCATGACAATGATCGCGACGCGCAGGGCCTTGTTGATGGCAGAGGCTGGCATGGTCGGGCAAAGAGGTCCTGGCCGGTGTTTGCGTCGGGATGGATCCCGTTCCGTGCTTCAGGCCGCCGTCGGCCCCTGGTTCGATGTGGTGACCGGCCCGGCAATGTGCTGCGCGAGCTCGGGCGTGGACAGGGCATGGCGCATCAGGCGCTCCGACAAAAAAGCATGCGTATAGCGTCAAACACAATGCCGGAAAGCTCACCGGTTTCAATCACTTTTTTGCCGATCAGGTATACCAGCCGGAGCGGCGGGACGGCTTCGGCATGTGCCCCGGAAGGCATGGGGGAGCGAATATGGCGGCCGCCATGTCGCCCGGATGGTGCCGTGCGGGTACACTGACCGGCCACAGGCAAGCCAGCGGACAGCTCATATGGCACTGAAGTTAATCGGCGCAGGATTCGGACGCACCGGCACAATGAGTCTGAAAGCGGCGCTGGAGCGGCTGGGCTTCGGTCCCTGCTACCACATGGTCGAGTGTTTTCCGCGCGGTCCGGAGCACTGGCGGCTGTGGACCGAGGCTGCTGCCGGCAATCCCGACTGGGAGGCCATCTTCGACGGCTTCGCGGCAACCGTCGACTTCCCCGCCTGCACCAGTTACCGCGCCTTGGCCGACCACTACCCGGAAGCAAAGGTCATCCTGTCGGTCCGCGACCCGGCAAGCTGGTTCGACTCCACGCAGGAAACGATCTTCTCGCCGGCCTGGATCGAATGGCTGGACGGTTCCGAGGCCGCCGACTACATGCGTGCCACCATCAACGACTATTTCGACGGCCGTATGCACGACCGTGAGCACCTCGTGCAGCGCTTCGAACAGCACGTGGCCAGCGTGAAGGCCGCCATCGCCCCGGAGCGCCTGCTGGTATTCGAGGCCAGGCAGGGCTGGGAGCCGCTGTGCGCCTTTCTCGACTGCCCGGTGCCGGACGAAGCTTTCCCCCGGATTAACGACGCTCCGGAAACGAAGGCCATTATCGAGGCCATCATGTCGGACGGCTTCGCAACGGTGTTCGGATTCGAGCCGCCGGAGCGGTGAGACGAGGCGGCCGGCTCAGCCGGCCGCAAAAAGCAGCTCGTACAGGGCGGCGAACACGACACTGGCGACGACCAGGCTCGCCAGCATGACCGGCAGGCCCACGCGCAGCCAGCGACCCGGCGTGATCAGCGCATCCAGCGTGCCGGCGCGCTCGGACTCGGCGACGCAGATGATGTTCGCGGTGGCGCCGATGTGGGTGCCGTTGCCACCGAGGCCCACGCCGATCGCCAGCGCCCACCACAGGGGCTGCACGGCCACGCCTTTTGCCTCCAGGCTCGCCACGA
>CAZOUC010000523.1:0-2122 GCA_964582825.1 uncultured Enterobacteriaceae bacterium
TTGCTTTCACTGCTGTCCGGGGCGGCTCTCGGCCACGCGCTGGGCGGGGAAGTGCCGGCCATTGCCGGCGCCCTGGCCGGCCTCGCGGCCGGCATCGGCCTGGCCCGGCTGCTGCTTTCGGCGGGCGTGGTCCGACTGGCCCGGCCGGTGCTGGTTCGGCGGCTCGCGCCGGCGTCCCGCTGACGGCCAGACATTTTTCGACTGCCCAGAGGATTCACAATGCCCAGATCCGTTTCCTTCGTTCTCCTGTTCCTGTGCTGCAGCGTCGGCGTTACCGCGCACGCCGCCGGTCTGCCCGACTTTTCCGCGATCGTCGCCAAGCAGTCGCCTGCCGTGGTCAAGATTCTGACCGAAAGTGAAGGCGAGGACGAGTTCGGTGGCCTCGACCCGCGTTACTACGAGCAGCTGCCGCCGATGTTTCGCGACTTCCTGTTTCGCGGCCAGCCGCGGCAGCAGCCGCGACGCTCGATGGGCTCGGGGTTTTTCGTCAGTGACGACGGTTACCTGCTGACCAACCACCACGTCGTCGACGGCGCCGACAGCATCACCGTGCGCCTCAGTGACCGCCGGGAGTTCAGTGCCGAAATCGTCGGTACCGATGCCCGCTCGGATCTGGCGTTGCTCAAGGTCGACGAGAAAGGCCTGCCGACAGCCAGCTTCGGCGATTCCGACGATCTGCGCGTCGGCCAGTGGGTGCTGGCGATCGGCTCGCCCTTCGGTCTCGACTACTCGGTGACCGCCGGTATCGTCAGCGCCATCGGGCGCAGCATCCCGACCGAGCGCGGCGAGAACTACGTGCCGTTCATCCAGACCGACGTCGCCATCAATCCGGGCAACTCGGGCGGCCCGCTGTTCAACCTCGACGGCGAGGTCATCGGCATCAATTCACAGATCTACACGCGATCCGGCGGGTCGATCGGCCTGAGTTTCGCGATTCCGAGCGCGGTGGCCCTGGACGTCATGCGGCAGCTCAAGGACCAGGGCCGCGTGTCGCGCGGCTGGCTCGGAGTCAGCATCCAGGAAGTGGACCTCAGCCTCGCCGAGTCCTTCGGTCTCGACAAGCCCCAGGGCGCCCTGATCTCCCAGCTCGAGGTGGACGGACCCGCGGAGCGCGCCGGACTGGAGGTCGGCGACATCATTCTGGAGTTCAATGGCGAGCCGATCGACACCTCCTCGGAGCTGCCGCACGTCGTCGGCCTGACCAGGCCGGGCTCGACCGCTGAGGTCAAGGTACTGAGGGATCGTCGTACGCGCACCATCGATGTCGAGATCGGCAGCCTGGAGGCTGACGAGGTGCCGAGCCTCGCGGCGGCACCGCAGCGTGCCGGCGGCCGGCTCGGGGCCGTCGTCGAGGATCTGCCCGAGCGCATGCGGGAACGCTGGAAGCTCGACGAGGGCGTGCTGCTTCGCGAGCTGGACCCCGACGGTCCGCTCGCCCAGGCCGGGCTGGCCGAGGGCGACGTCATCACCCGCATCGGCGATCAGGTCGTTGACGACCCGGATGCCTTTGCCCGCATCGCCGAGAACCTGCCGGTCAACACGCACGTGCCGGTGCGCTTCGTGCGCCAGGGACGGTCGGGCTTCGTGGCGATCCGTATCGAGGAGTAGCGCACACCGCGGCGCAGCCGTCGTGGCTGCGCCGCGGCAAATCGATTACACTTCGGCGCTTTTTGCCGAATCAATCGATGCCAAGCCAGCTGCCGTGACCGACCTGAACCTGATACGCAATTTCTCCATCATTGCGCACATCGACCACGGCAAGTCGACCCTGGCGGACCGCTTCATCCAGCTCTGCGGCACGCTGTCCGAGCGCGAGATGGCCGAGCAGGTACTCGACTCGTTGGACATCGAGCGCGAGCGCGGCATCACCATCAAGGCGCACAGCGTCACGCTCGACTACAAGGCCCTGGACGGTCGGACGTACCAGCTCAATTTCATCGACACGCCCGGGCACGTGGACTTTTCCTACGAGGTGTCCCGCTCCCTGTCGGCCTGCGAGGGCGCGCTGCTGGTCGTCGATGCCGCCCAGGGCGTCGAAGCCCAGTCGGTGGCCAACTGCTACACGGCGATCGAGCAGGGCCTGGAAGTGATTCCGGTACTGAACAAGATGGACCTGCCCCAG
>CAZOUC010000524.1:0-2117 GCA_964582825.1 uncultured Enterobacteriaceae bacterium
CCAAGTACAAGGAACGCCGGCGCGACACCGAGAACCGCATGCGCCGTACCCGGGAGAACCTCGAGCGCCTGACCGACCTGCGCGAGGAGCTCGACCGACAGCTCCAGCACCTGAAGCGGCAGGCCAGTGCGGCGCAGCGCTACGGCGAACTCAGGGCCGAGGAACGGCGCCTGCGGGCAGAGCTGCTGGCGCTGCAGTGGCGCGCGATGGATCAGGCGTTCGCGGAGCAGCGCCAGGCGATTGCCGCCGTGGAAGTCGAGGTCGAGGCCCTGAACGCCCGCCACACCGGCGTCGACGCCCGCATCGAGCGGCACCGGGAGCGCCACGGCGAACTCGGCGAGGCCCTGAACGGCGTGCAGGAGCGCTACTACGCACTGGGGTCCGAACTGGCACGCATCGAGCAGGCGATCCAGTATCAGCTGGATCGGGCGCGCCAGCTGCGCACCGATCTCGACCAGGCGCGGCACAGTCACCAGCAGGCGGCGGACCACATCGAGGAGGACGAGGGCACCCTGGCCGAGCTGCGGCGCCAGCTCGACACCGTGGCCCCGGCGCTCGACGCCGCCGAGCAGCGCGAGTCGGCGGCCGTGACGGCCCTCCAGGAAGCCGAGCAGCGCATGCACCGCTGGCAGCAGGACTGGGACGGCTTCAATCAGGCGGCTCAGCAGCCGCAGCAGCGTGCCCAGGTCCTGCAGTCGCGGATCGGCCACCTCGAGGAGGCGCTGGCGCAGGGTGCCGAGCGGCTGCAGCGTCTGGAAACGGAAGAGCGCGAGCTGAACGCGGAGCCGGTCGAACGCGAACTGCAGAGCCTGCGGCGGCGGCTCGAGGCTCTCGACGGCGAGCAGGGCCGCATCCGCAGCCAGTCGGAGGCGCTCGGCGGGCAACTGGAGTCCTGCCGCGAGCGCCAGGCGGACCTGCAGGAGCGGCGCCAGCAGGTCCGCGACGAGCTGCAGGTCATGCGTGGCCGGGAGGCGTCGCTCGAGGCACTGCAGCAGGCCGCGCTCGGCGAGACCGACGCGACGGTCGTGCAATGGATCGAGGCGCAGGGCCTGGATCGTGCCGAGCGCCTGGTCGAGCGACTGGACGTCGCCGCCGGCTGGGAGACCGCCGTGGAAACGGTGCTCGGCCAGCTGCTGCAGGCGGTGTGCAGCGACAGCCTGGACGGTCCGGCACAGGCCATCGACAGCCTGTCCGAAGGCAGCGTCGCGCTGTTCGCGCCCTGCGCGGAGCGGGCCGGTGCCGCGGCACCGCTGGCCCGGGGCCTGGCCCAGTACGTGCGTGCCGGCTTTGCGGTCGATGATCTGTTCGCCGGCGTGCTGGCGGCCGACTCGCTCGAGGAGGCCCTGCGCCTGCGCGCTCAGCTCGAGCCTCCGGGGGAAGAGCCCGTCGAAGTCGACCTCCCCGAAGAGCCGGGCGGTGCCTCCGGCGTCACGGGCGCGCAGCGGCGCCGACTCCGGAAAGATGGCCCGGTCTCCCTGAAGCAGGACGCGTCCCGAGATGTCCTGCAGGTACTGGCCGAGACCTTCGATCTGCACGTGCCCGTCGGTCAGGTCGACGTCGCCGTTCATGCTCATGGAAGGCAGCGGGCCGGCCACGAGCAGCTCACCGTCCATCACCACGTCCCCCGAGACCACGCCCGGGATGAGGGTCAGGACCGGCTCCACGTGGGCATCCGCGAAATCGGTCCAGCTCGAGATTCGTCCGCCCTCCACCAGGTCGGGCAAGAGCTCGCCCTCGGTCCAGCTCACGGGGACGCGGAGGCGGCTGAGCAGCTCGCCGGCTGCCGCCCCCTCCACCTCTCGGCAGCGGCTCCCCTCGGTGCCCTCCTGGCCGGCGATGCCGAGGATCGCACACGCCGTCAGCGCATCTCGCTCCGGGCTGCTCCCGGCCCGTGCATGCACCCGATACTCCGTGCTCAGCCGTTCTTCGCCCCCTTCTCCCGTCGCTTCCCAGATCTGCAGCCGCGGCAGGTCGAGGACCGCCCCGACGACCGACTGGCCGGTCAGGAGGTCCTTCGCGGTCAGCGAGCCGCTCACCGGCCCGCGACCGTAGCTGCAGAGCCACGGGATCTGCCCGAGCTCCGCGTCGCGCGCCGTGACCCGCAGCTCCGTCGACGG
>CAZOUC010000525.1:0-2115 GCA_964582825.1 uncultured Enterobacteriaceae bacterium
GGCCGGCCCGTGAGGATCAGGTCGAGCGCCCGGGACAGCCCGATCAGCCGCGGCAGGCGCACGGTGCCCCCGTCGATCAGGGGTACGCCCCAACGCCGGCAGAACACTCCGAATACCGCCGATTCGCCGGCAACGCGCAGGTCACACCACAGGGCGAGTTCGAGGCCACCGGCGACCGCGTAGCCCTGCACCGCGGCGATCACCGGTTTACGCAGGCGCAGACGCGTCGGGCCCATCGGCGCCTCGGCATCGAGCGCGGCGCCGGTCGGGTCGACCAGGCGATTGGGCGTACCGTTGGCGAAGGCCTGCAGGTCGGCGCCGGCACAGAAGTGGCCGCCGGCGCCGGTGAGCACCGCCACCCGGGCGCCTTCGTCGGCGTCGTAGTCCAGCATCGCCTGCGCCAGCGCGTCCGCGGTGACCCGGTCGACGGCGTTGCGCCGCTGCGGCCGATTCAGCGTGATCACGGTGACACTGCCGTCGCGCTCGACCAGGACCGGCCCTGCGGCGGTCATCGGCGTGCTCCGAGCCACGCGCCGCCCCGGCGATACCCGCTCTGAGCGGACCCGTTCCGCCCCGGCCGTGGCAGGCACAGCACGCGCACGACGATCGGTAGCGGGGATGGCGACAAGCTGGGCTTCGACTGCACGGATCGTCTCTCCTGCCACGGCGGTCGGGTGGCCAACGGGCGGCAGTATGGACCGAACCCCGCGCGGCGGACAACGACCGATCAGGCGCCGGCCGCAGCCTCCTCGAGCAGAAAGTCGACGAAGGCCCGGTTCGCGCCGGACAGATAGTGGCTGCGGCGCCAGGCGAGACCCATGTTGAAATGGATAGGCTCGTCGAAGGGCACGCCGACCAGTTCCGCGTCGTCACGCGCAACCATCGACATGCAGGTGCTGATGCCCACGCCCGCCAGCAGCAGTGCGCGCGTCAGCAGCATCAGGTTGGTCTCCGCCTCGATACGCGGGTGTACGCCGAGCTCGGCACCGAGTCGGTCGACGGTTTCGCGCATGAAGTAGCCCGGTCGCGTCAGCACCAGCGGCTGCTCGAGGAATTCGGCCACGCCCAGGGCATGGCGCGTGGCGAAGCGATGGTCCGCCGGCACCCAGGCCAGCAGTTGCTCGCGCAGGAACGGTTTCACCTCGAGTTCGTCGCTGACGCGGTCGACCATCACGACACCGAGGTCGATGGTGCCACTGAGCAGCCTTTCCTCGATCTCCGCGGTGCCGGCTTCGACCACCTCGAGTTTCAAGCCCGGGTAACGCGCCTTGAACGCGACAAAGCGGGTTGGAAAGAAGTACGCGCCGTGCATCGCCGGCATCGCGATACGCACTTCGCCCCGGTCGAGACCGCGCAGTTCACGAATCTGTTCGAGCGCCTGCTCGCGCTGGCGCAACATGCTGCGGGCATGGCCGAGCAGCAGTTCACCCGCCTCGGTCAGCTGCACCTGTCGCTCGTTGCGCAGGAACAGCGGCAATTCGATTTCCGTCTCCAGCTTGCGCACGGCGATGCTGACCGCGGGCTGGGCGATATGCAGCTCCTGCGCGGCACGACTGAAGCTGTGCAGTCGCGCAACGGCCTCGAAGATCTGCAGCTGACGGAAGTTCATCTGCTGCAGACTGTCCGCCCGCGCGCGGCGAGTCAACCGAGCCATGCTGGTTCCGGGAGCGCGATCTGCGGCAGAATGCCCGCCGGGCGCCGCCGGGGCCGGCGCAGAACAAACC
Organism: uncultured Enterobacteriaceae bacterium; assembly: GCA_964582825.1. Lineage (GTDB taxonomy): Bacteria > Pseudomonadota > Gammaproteobacteria > Pseudomonadales > UBA5518 > CAZOUC01. The sequence continues at coordinate 1,725 of CAZOUC010000525.1, forward strand.
ACAATGACAGGCAGCCCCGGGGGAATGCGTATGACCATCGTGATGAGCCTGGTCGGCGTGGTGGTGCTGATCGGCATGGCCGTGGCCCTGTCCGACGACCGACGCCGCATCAACTGGCGCACCGTAGGCCTGGCCTTCGCGCTGCAGGCGGGTATCGCGGCGCTGATACTCTACCTGCCGGCCGGCCGTGAGATGCTCAACGGCCTGGTGCGCGCCGTGCAGAGCGTGATCGACTTCGGCGACGTCGGAATCCGCTTCGTGTTCGGCGACATGGCGGACAAGCGCAATGGCTTCTCGATCGCGCTGCACGTATTGCCGATCATCGTGTTCTTTTCCGCGCTGATGTCGACCCTGTACTACCTGGGCATCATGTAGCGCGTGATATCGACCT
>CAZOUC010000526.1:0-2109 GCA_964582825.1 uncultured Enterobacteriaceae bacterium
GAAGGCCTGCACGGCGCCGTCGTCCGGGTGGGGGCGACGGTCGCGGGCGACCAGCACCACGGTGCCACGAGTCGGCCCGACGCGGGCGGTCTGCAGCAGGGCGATCGCGTCGGGCAGCGGAAGGTCCAGCAGTTCGGCGTCTTCGGCCAGGCCCGCCAGGGGATGCGGCGCGGCCTCCGGCGCCGCCTCGGTCACGGGCTCGGTCGCCTCGACGGGGGCGGGCGCGTCGTCCTGGGCGGTGGCTGTCCCGGTCAGCAGGCCGATCAGCAGCAGCACAGGCAGCGGGGGTACTGGGCGCATCGCGAGGTCCGCAGCCGTTTGCTGTAGCAATCGGCCGGGCGCTAGAATCCTGAAGCGTTCACATGCCGTTCCGACGCCCGGAGAATCACGCCTTGGCCGACTACCTGATTGCGCCGTCGATCCTGTCGGCTGATTTCGCCCGCCTCGGCGCCGAGGTCGACGCCGTGCTCGAGGCCGGTGCCGATGTCGTGCACTTCGACGTCATGGACAATCACTACGTGCCGAATCTGACGATCGGCCCGATGGTGTGCAAGGCGCTGCGCGAGCACGGGGTCACGGCGCCGATCGACGTGCACCTGATGGTGAGCCCGGTCGATTCGCTGATCGTGGAATTCGCCCGTGCCGGCGCGAGCTGGATCACCTTCCACCCGGACGCCAGCATCCACGTCGACCGCAGCCTGCAACTGATCCGCGACCAGGGCTGCAAGGCCGGCCTGGTGTTCAACCCCCACGCCGGACTCGACGCGGCCCGCTACGTGATGGACAAGCTCGACCTCATGCTGCTGATGTCGGTCAATCCGGGCTTCGGCGGGCAGACGTTCATCCCGTCGACTCTCGACAAACTGCGCGAAGCGCGGACGATGATCGACGCCAGCGGCCTGCCGATCCGTCTCGAGGTCGATGGCGGTGTGGGGCCGGGCAACATCGCCGAGATCGCCGCTGCCGGCGCCGACACTTTCGTCGCCGGCTCGGCGATCTTCGGCGCCGACGACTACGGCGAGGTGATCGCCACGATGCGCGCGGCGCTCGGCGACCGATGACGGGCACGATCGACGCCGCTGCGTTCGAGCGTCTGGCGGCCGCGGGCTACAACCGCATTCCGGTGGTGCGGCGCGTGCTGGCCGACCTCGAGACGCCGCTGTCGGCCTACCTGAAGCTGGCCACCGGTCCGTACAGCTTCCTGTTCGAGTCGGTGCAGGGCGGTGAGAAGTGGGGCCGCTACTCGATCATCGGACCGCCGGCGCGCAGCGTGCTGCGCGTGTTCCGGGATCGGGTCGAGCTGCGACGGGACGGCGAGCTCGTCGAGACCGAGCTCTGCAGCGATCCGCTCGACTACGTCAGCCGCCTGCAGCGCCGCTACCGCGTCGCCGTGCCGGCGGAGGACCCGGGTTTCCTTGGCGGCCTGGTCGGCTACTTCGCCTACGACTGCGTGCGCTACGTCGAGCCGCGCCTGGCGGCCTGCGAGCTGCCGGACCGGCTGGCGCTGCCGGACATCGTGCTGATGGTGGTCGAGGAAATGCTGGTCTTCGACAACCTGCGCGGCACGATCGACCTGGTGCAACTGGCCGACCCGGCCGAGCCGGAGGCCCTGGCCCGGGCCAATGCGCGCCTGGACGCGCTGCAGGCGCGCCTGGCCGAACCCGTCGACGCGCTGCCGCCGCTGGACATCGCGGCCGGCGTCGACGCCGAAAGCGGGGCGAACTTCGAGTCCGAGTGCGGCAGCGAGCGCTACCAGGAGGCGGTGACCCGCATCCGCGAGTACATCCTCGCCGGCGACGTCATGCAGGTGGTGCCGTCGCAGCGCATGCGCGCGCGCTTTCCCGGCCACCCGGTCAATCTCTACCGCGCTCTGCGCCACCTCAACCCGTCGCCTTACCTGTACTTCCTCGACCTGGACGGCTTCCAGGTGGTCGGTTCCTCGCCGGAAATCCTGGTGCGCCTGGTCGACGGTGAGGTGACGGTACGACCGATCGCCGGGACCCGGCGGCGCGGTACGACGGCGGAGGAGGACCTGGCGCTGGAGCAGGAGCTGCTGGCCGACCCGAAGGAGCGCGCCGAGCACCTGATGCTGATCGACCTCGGCCGCAA
>CAZOUC010000527.1:0-2096 GCA_964582825.1 uncultured Enterobacteriaceae bacterium
AGGCGCCGCCGCCGTGGCGGGCCATGCCGCCGTAGGTGTCGACGATGATCTTGCGCCCGGTCAGGCCGCAGTCGCCGACCGGCCCGCCGATCACGAACTGGCCGGTCGGGTTGACGTGGTAGCGCGTATCCGCGTGCAGCCATTCGGCGGGCAGGACCGGGCGGATGATCTCCTCGATCACCGCCTCGTGAATGTCTTTCTGGGAGATGTCCGGCGCGTGCTGCGTCGACAGCACCACCGCGTCGACCGCGGCAGGCTTGCCGTTCTCGTAGCGCATCGTGACCTGGCTCTTGGCGTCGGGACGCAGCCAGGGCAGGACATTGTGCTTGCGCAGATAGGCCTGGCGCTGCATCAGGCGGTGCGCGTAGGTGATCGGCGCCGGCATCAGCACGTCGGTCTCGTTGGTCGCGTAGCCGAACATCAGGCCCTGGTCGCCGGCCCCCTGTTGATAAGCCTCGCTGCGATCGACCCCCATCGCGATATCACCCGACTGCTTGCCGATGGCATTCAGGACAGCGCAGCTGGCGCCGTCGAAGCCGACGTCCGAGCTGTCGTAGCCGATGTCGAGGATCACGTCGCGGATCAGGTCCTCGAGGTCGACGTAGGTACGCGTGGTCAGCTCGCCGGCGACGATCGCCATGCCGGTCTTGACCATCGTTTCCACCGCGACGCGGGCGTCCGGGTCCTCGCGCAGCACGGCGTCGAGCACGGCGTCGGAAATCTGGTCCGCCATCTTGTCGGGGTGCCCCTCGGATACCGATTCCGAGGTGAAGATCATGTATTGGCTCATCTCTTATTCCTGAGTGTGGGGTCGAAGAAACAGTCGCAGCTGGACCTGGAAGCCGTTACGCAGCGCGAGCAGCACCTGCTCGGCCGGCACCAGTTTCGCCTCGGCCGTCCAGGCCAGCAGGTCGTCGGTGGAAAGGCCCAGCCAGAAGTCGCCGCAGGCCTCGCGGACCCAGTTCTGGTCGTGCGCCGCCAGTTCGGAGACCAGCAGGGCGCCGCCGGGCCGGAGCACCGCCGCCAGATCACGCAGCACCCGCGCCGGCGACGGCGTGTGGTGCAGCACCATGTTGACGACGGCCAGGTCGACGGCGTCGCGGTAGCGCTGCAGCGAGCCGTTGTCGCCGTGCAGGAAGGTCAGCTCTGCAATGCCTGCGGCGGCACAGGTCCGGCGTGAGGCGTCGAGCATTTCCGCCGAACTGTCGACGGCGATGACCCGACGGGCGCGGGCCGCCAGCTCCGGCAGCAGCCAGCCGGTGCCCGGTCCGAGTTCGAACGCCGTGTCGAGGTCGAGGCCGATGCCGTCGATCAATTGCAGCAGGGCGTCGCGGTACTGTTCCGGCGCCGCGATGAGCTCCTGCTGTTCCGCAAAGCGGTCGGCATTGGCGGCGAAGAACGCAGCGCTCGTGGCAGCGCGTTCCTCGTCGATCGCCTGCAGCCGGTGCCGCTGTTCCGCCGGCAGCTCCAGTGCGTCGACGCTGCGCAGCAGGCCGTCGAACAGGGCCTCGAGCGGCGCGCTGCCGGCGCGAAGGCTGCGCCGGTAGTAGATGTGGTTGCCCTCGCGGCGCCGGCTGACCAGGCCGGCGTCGGCGAGCACCTTGAGATGGTGGCTCATCGCCGGCTGCCGCATGCCGAACACGTGGCACAGCTCCATTACGCCGAAGGAGCCGTCGCCGAGGGCGCGCAGCACCTGCAGGCGCAGGCGATCGCCGGCGGCCTTGCACAGGCGCGCGAGAACCGCCGCGTCGGTCGACGCGACGGATTCGTCGTGCAGATGAGCGGTAGCCTGGTCACGCATGACGGCAGGGTAGCAGCAGCGCCAAGCTATATCAATATTTTTTGATATAGTCCTGTCTCGAAAACGTAATAGTTCGCCTTGGCCCGGCTCCCGCGCTGGGCGACAATGCCGCCCCTTGCTCGCAAGCCAAGGAGTTCCCATGCCATCTCGCAGTGAGCTGGCCAACGCCATCCGCGCCCTGAGCATGGACGCGGTGCAGCAGGCCAACAGCGGTCACCCGGGCGCCCCGATGGGCATGGCCGACATCGCCGAGGTGCTGTGGAACGATTTCCTGACGCACAACCCCGGCAATCCG
>CAZOUC010000528.1:0-2090 GCA_964582825.1 uncultured Enterobacteriaceae bacterium
GTGAGTTCTTGCTCGAAGGTGCGGGTGGGCAGGCGCTGCTCGATGCCCTCGAAGCGGTAGTGGCCGAAGCACTCGAGGAAGAACTCGCCGGTCTCGCCCATCGTCGGCGCCGCCTGCTGCATCGCCGCCATCAGCGCCGGCGACTCCTGCGGCATCTCCGCAGCCGCCGCTTCGCTGGCGACGATCTCCGCCTCCGGCAGCAGCGAGTTGCCGTTGCAGTGGTCGCCGTTCGAGTGGGTGTTGACCACGGTGCCGATGTCACGCGCCGCCGGCACCGCGCGGCGCATGGCGTCTAGCATGGTCCCGGTCAGCTCGAGGTCGAACAGGGTGTCGACGAGCAGGCACTGGTCCCCGTCGTGGATCAGCCCGGCGTTGCTCCAGCCCCAGCCGCCGTCCGGCTGCAGCCAGGCGAAGCTGCCGTTGCCGAGGTCGTGCAGGCCGGCGGTGTACGGACGGATTCCGAGGCCGGCCATCAGTCGTTGCTCACGGTGATCGTCGGCATCTCGGGCGCCGCACCGTCACCGGCCGAGAGACGCTCCCAGACCTGTCGAGCGATGGCGCGATAGCGCTGGCTGACGTCGCCGTCCGGCTCCGCGACCAGCGGTGGCCGCCCGGCGTCGGTCTGTTCGCGGATCGACAGCGCCAGCGGCAGCGAACCGAGCACGTCGACGCCGTAGTCGGCGGCAATGCGCGCCGCGCCGCCGGACCCGAACACGTGCTCTTCGTGACCGCACTGGCTGCACACGTGCACCGCCATGTTCTCGACGACTCCGAGCACCGGGATGCCGACCTTGTTGAACATCTCGACGCCCTTCCGGGCATCGAGCAGGGCAATGTCCTGCGGTGTCGTGACGATCACCGCACCGCTGACCGACGCCTTCTGGGCCAGGGTGAGCTGGATGTCGCCGGTGCCGGGCGGCATATCGACGACGAGCACGTCGAGTTCATCCCACAGGGTCTGCGTCATCATCTGCTGCAGTGCGCCGCTGGCCATCGGCCCGCGCCAGACCATCGGCGTACGCTCGGTGACGAGGTAGGCCATGGACATGGTCTGGAGACCGTGCGCCACCACAGGCAGCAGCCACTGGCCGTCTTTCTGTTCAGGCCGGGTGCCGTCGGCCACGCCGAGCATCAGCGCCTGGCTCGGTCCGTAGATGTCGCCGTCGAGCAGGCCGACCCGACGTCCCTCGGCGGCGAGCGCCAGGGCCAGGTTGACCGCCACGGTCGACTTGCCCACGCCGCCCTTGCCGGAAGCCACGGCCACCACGAAGCGGACCTTCGCCATGCCGTCCTGCGCTGCTGCCATCGATCCCTCCCCTTGTCACAGGTCCTGCCCCCGAAACCGCGTCACCGCGTGCCGCCATTGCCGCGAAGCGTGCGGGCGACTGGCGGCGCGGACGGCGGGGCCGTTCAGCTCAGATACCGTCGTACCACGTCGAGCAGTTCCTGCTCGACGACCGGCTTGCACAGGTAGCCGTCCGCCATCGGTTCACCGAAGCGCGCCCTGAACTCGTCGCGGCTCAGCGCACTGACGAACACGATGGGAAGGTGCTGCGTCGCCGGGTCGTTCTTGAGGTTGTAACAGGCGTCGTCACCGTCGAGGTCGCGCATCATCACGTCGAGCAGCACGAGGTCCGGCGCCTTGCGACGCACGTAGTCCAGGCACTCCGCACCGCTGGCGGCCTGCGCCACCCGGTAATGCGGCACGAGCAGGGTAGCGATCAGCTCCCGCATGTCGGCGTCGTCGTCGACCACCAGAACGGTCGGTTGTGCGGTCATCCGGTCGTCAGTCCATGGTCCGGTTCAGAGGCGTAGGGTACACCGAAAGCGCTTGACGAGTCCGGACCCCGGCGCCCGCGGCCCTCGGCGTTGCGTGCAAATGCCCGCATCGAGCCCCGAGCCCCTGTATCGACCGCCGGACGAGCCGTTATAGTTGCCGGTTTGAGCACGAAGGCAGCCAGCATCGTGAGTTCCGCCGCGAAACGCCAGATTCTCGTCACCAGCGCCCTGCCCTACGCGAACGGGCCCATCCATCTCGGCCACATGGTCGAGGCGATCCAGACCGACATCTGGGTGCGCTTCCAGAAATC
>CAZOUC010000529.1:0-2089 GCA_964582825.1 uncultured Enterobacteriaceae bacterium
CAGGACGATTTCGTCGGTCGCCACATCGGCCCGCGGCCGGCGGACATCGAACGCATGCTGGCCGCCGTCGGCGCCGGCTCGCTCGATGACCTGATCGACCAGACCGTGCCGGCCGCGATCCGCGACGCCGACGCCCTGCCGCTGCCCGGCCCGGTCAGCGAGGCCGTCGCGCTGGCCCGGCTGCGCGAACTGGCGGGCGCGAACCGGGTGCTGCGCTCGCTGATCGGCATGGGTTACCACGATACGATCACCCCCCCGGTCATCCAGCGCAACGTCCTGGAGAACCCGGGCTGGTACACCGCCTACACGCCCTACCAACCCGAGATTTCCCAGGGCCGACTGGAAGCACTGCTGGTATTCCAGCAGCTGATCATCGATCTGACCGGCATGGACCTGGCCAATGCCTCGCTGCTGGACGAGGGCACCGCCGCCGCGGAGGGCATGGCCCTGTGCAAGCGCATGGCGCGCCGCAACAAGAGCTCGCTGTTCTTCGTCGACCGTGACTGCCACCCGCAGACCATCAGCGTCGTGCGCACGCGCGCGGCCAATCTCGGCCTCGACGTGCAGGTCGGCGACCCGCAAACGGAACTGGTCGAGGCCGACGTGTTCGGAGCCCTGTTCCAGTATCCGGGCACCACCGGCGCGGTACGCGACCTGAGTGCCGATATCGAAGCGCTGCACGCGCGCGATGCCCTGGCCGTGGTCGCCGCCGACCCGCTGAGCCTGCTGCTGCTGAAAACGCCGGGCGCGATGGGCGCCGACGTGGCGGTCGGCAACACGCAGCGTTTTGGTGTACCGCTCGGCTATGGCGGCCCGCATGCCGCCTTCTTCGCGACCCGCGACGCCTTCAAGCGCTCGATTCCCGGGCGCATCATCGGCGTGTCGATCGACAGCAACGGCCAGCAGGCCTACCGGATGGCGATGCAGACCCGGGAGCAGCACATCCGCCGTGAGAAGGCTACCAGCAACATCTGCACCGCACAGGCCCTGCTGGCGATCATGGCCGCCTTCTATGCCGTGTATCACGGCCCCGAGGGCCTGACCACCATCGCCACGCGCGTGCACCGCCTGGCGACCCTGCTCGCGGCGCGCCTGCGCGCGGCCGGATACCGGCTGTGCCACGACCGGTTCTTCGACACCCTGTGCGTCGACCTGGGATCGGAGCGCGACGCGCGCCTGGCGGCCGCCGAGGCGGCCGGCTTCAACCTGCGACCGGTCGGTGAAGGCTGCGTGGGCATCGCCCTCGACGAGCGCAGCGACCTGGACGAACTGGCGGCCCTGCTGCGCGTATTCGACGTCGAGGCGGACACCGCGGCGCTGCTCGCCACCGAGCCCGACGACGCGATTCCGCCGTCCCTGCGCCGCGACGCGCCGTGCCTCGAGCACCCGGTGTTCCACGACAACCGGTCCGAGACCGACATGCTGCGCTTCATGCGCCGCCTCGAGAGCAGGGACATCGCCCTCAACCGCGCGATGATCCCGCTCGGCTCCTGCACGATGAAACTGAACGCAACGGCGGAGATGCTGCCGGTGACCTGGCCCGAATTCGGCGCCATGCACCCGTTCGCACCGAGCAGCCAGGCGGCGGGCTACACCCGGCTGCTCGACGAACTCGACCGCATGCTGACCGCCTGCACCGGCTACGACCGCATCTCCTTCCAGCCCAACTCCGGCGCCCAGGGCGAGTACGCCGGCCTGCTGGCGATCAAGCGCTACCACGAGAGTCGCGGCGAGGGTCACCGCGACGTCTGCCTGATTCCCAGCTCGGCGCACGGCACCAATCCCGCCAGCGCCGCGATGGCCGGTATGCGGGTGGTGATCGTCGAGTGCGACGAACACGGCAACGTCGATTTCGAAGACCTGTCGACCAAGGCCGAGCGGCACGGCGACGAACTGGCCGCGCTGATGGTCACCTACCCGTCGACGCACGGCGTGTTCGAAGAGCGCATCCGGGACATCTGCGCGCTGATCCACGAGCACGGCGGCCAGGTCTACGTCGACGGCGCCAACATGAACGCCCTGGTCGGCGTCGCCGGACCGGGGCAGTTCGGCGCCGACGTGTCGCACCTGAACCTGCACAAGACCTTCT
>CAZOUC010000530.1:0-2085 GCA_964582825.1 uncultured Enterobacteriaceae bacterium
CGTCCCTCGCGCGGCACACCACGCCGCCGGACAGCGGTTGAGTCGAGCGCAGCAGGCGAGGACAGCGAGGAGCCAGCTCAGGCCCGAACCATGGCCAGTGAGTCGGCGGACGCGGACGCCGGCACCGAGCAGCCGGTGCCCGCAGTGACCGCGAGCGACAGCGACCGTGACCAGACGGCAGAGTCCGGGACGCCAGTAACGGCGGAGCGCGAGCTCGAGTCCGACGGCGCGATCGCAGGCCGGCCCGCCGCAGAGAACGCCGGCCCGGAAGCGACAGCAGAGGACGAGGCCGAGGCGCCCGAAGCCGAAGAACCGGCGCAGGCGGATGCCGGCGTCGCGGCTGCACGCGAGCTGTCGCCCACACCGACCGCGTCTCCTGCCCCGACGACTCGCTTCGTCGGTCGGGCCGCCAATGACCCGCGGGACAACCCGCGTCAGTCGGCCGACATCGAGATCGCCACCGAGCGTCTCGTCATCGACCCGTCGACCTTCCCACCCGTCGAGCCGCCACAGAGTACGCGGCCGGCACCGCCACGGGCGGCCAACGATCCGCGCAATCGACGTGGACCGGCCGATGACGCAGACGAGTCGGGCGTCCGTCAGGAGTCGATCGCGTAATCCTTGGCGGCGGCCTGTTTCCTGGCCGCCGCCTCCGCAGTACACTGGAAGCGCCGACCGATCGCCGGTCCGTGGCAGACGGATCGGCTCCACCACGCTGGGAGTAAGCGATGAACGCGCAAGTGACGTCTAAGAAAAAACCCGCCGCCAGAAAGAAGAAAGCCACCACTCGCAAAACGGCCGCGACCAAACGCAAGACCACCGCAAAGCGCAAGACGGTTGCCAAACGCAAGAGCGCGTCACGCGCGTCGACCGCGGGCAAGCGCCCGGCCAGCGCCGCCGCCCGAGCCCGCGCCAGTTTCGACAAGAACAGCCAGGAGCTGCTCGAGAACATGAAGGACGTGGTGTACGCGAACCTCGGCCTGTACGGTGAGATCTACGACGAACTGCAGGCGCGCATGGAGCAACTGCGCAAGGACACGCCGTCACGCTGGCAGACCCTCGTCAAGCGCGGCGAAAAGGTCGAGAAGGAAATCGAGAAAGCCCAGGCTGACCTGCGCAAGAGTCTCGAGAAAGCCCAGGCCGACATGAAAAAGAAACTCGAGAAGGCGCAGAAAGACCTGCGCAGCAAGGTCGAGCAGATTCGTCCCAGTTGAGCCTTTGCCCGGGACCGCCGCGGCGGGCCCGGGCCTGCCCGATTCCGACGGGTTCAGATGCCCTTGAAGGTCGGTTGGCGTTTCTCCAGAAACGCCGCCACGCCTTCCCTTGCGTCTTCCGAGTCAATGCACTCCTTCTGCAGCAACGCCTCGTAGGAAATGGCCTCGGAGACGTCCTCGTTGGCGGAGAAGCGCAGCGCCTGTTTCGCATAGCGCAACGACAGAGGCGCCTTGACGGCCAGCTCGTGGGCCCAGGCCAGCGTGGCCGGCAGCAGCTGGTCCGGCGTCACCACCCGATTGCACAGTCCGAGCGCGCGACACTCCTCGGCGCCGAGCCTGGTGCCTTCGACGATCAGTTCGTAGGCCCGCTTCCGGCCCACCGTATTCACCAGGTGCCAGGTGGCGCCGCCGTCGGGAATCAGGGCGATCGCCGTGAACGCCTGGTACAGGTACGCGTCGTCCGCCATCACCGTCAGGTCGCAGTTCATCGCAAAGGCCGACCCGATACCCGCTGCGGCACCGTTTACCGCGCTGATCCACGGCTTGGGTGCCTCGGTGATTGCCATCAGCGGCGGCTTGTACTCGGTGTTCAGCATGTGCTGCACTTCGTCACCGTCGGTGGAGGTATCGGTGAGGTCCGCACCGGCACAGAACGCCCGCCCCTCACCGGTCAGAACCGCGACCCGGATCGACTCGTCCTCGTTGATCGACTCGATCGCCTGCAGGAGCTCGCGTCGCAATTCCGTGTTGATCGCATTGAGCTGGGCCGGCCGGTTGAAAGCCAGCACCGCGACCTGCTCGTGGCGGGTGATGTTGAGCGTTGCGAAGGGGCCCATGGTCCGTCTCCGTTGAATCAGGTCAGCGCGCCGTC
>CAZOUC010000531.1:0-2083 GCA_964582825.1 uncultured Enterobacteriaceae bacterium
GCCCACCACGCCGCGCTCGCGCAGGTAGTCGTCGAGCCGCCCGCTGCTGCGAAAACTGCTGTCTCGCGGGGGCAGATCGCGGATCACCAGGCCGGACGCCCAGACCTCGGTGGACTCCTCGTCCTCCTCGTTGACGCCGGTGTTGCCGATGTGCGGGCACGTCAGGGTGACGATCTGGCGGGCATAGGAGGGGTCGGTGAGAATCTCCTGGTAACCGGTCATCGCGGTGTTGAACACCACTTCGCCGCTGCTCAGGCCCTCGGCCCCGATCGACCGACCGTGGAACAGACTGCCGTCTTCGAGTGCCAGCAGGGCGGGTCGGAAGTCAGGTTGGCTCAAGCGACGATCCTCAGCTGCTGGCGGCCACAACGGCCGTTCCGCCGTTCGTCGTGGACGGGCGAGTCTGGAGCGTGTCCAGCAGCAGTGAGTTCGGCCAGGCCGACGGCGGGCCGTAAAAAAGCGAGATGAACCGTTGATTCACCTCGCTCCAGCCCGTGCTCAGATGCCGTTTTCTCCCGTGGCCCGCCGCTTCGCGATGCGAGGCGTGGGCGTCCCGCGAACGGAAATCTGAGCAGGCATTGTACGGATGGCTCCGGACAGCGTCCAGCCACCGACGCTCAGCCCTAGCGTGAATTGTCCCGCAGGCCGAGCACGTCCTGCATGTCGTAGCAGCCCGGCGGCTGCTCGCAGAGCCACTGCGCGGCGCGCAGGGCGCCGCGGGCGAACGCGGCCCGGGTGCCGGCCCGGTGGGCGATCTCGATGCGCTCGCCATGGGCGGCGAACAGCACGGTGTGGTCGCCGACGATGTCGCCGCCGCGGATCGTCGCGAAGCCGATGGCCCCGTCCGGCCGCGGACCGGTGAGGCCCTCGCGGGTGTAGACGGCCGCGGCCTCGAAGTCCTGTCCGCGGCCGGCGGCCACGGCGCGTCCGAGGCTCAGTGCGGTGCCCGACGGCGCATCGACCTTGTGCCGGTGGTGCGCCTCGATGACCTCGACGTCGACGTCGTTGCCGAGCGCGGCCGCGGCCATCTCCGCGAGCCGCAGGCACAGCGTGATGCCGGCACTGAAATTGGACGCGATGCACAGGGCGCTGCGGTCGGCGATCGCCTCCACTTTGCGGCGCTGGCTCGCGGTCAGACCGGTCGTGCCGACCACCAGCGGCAGCCCCCGGGCGGCGCACAGCTCGGCATTGCGAACCGTGGCCTGCGGGCTGCTGAAGTCGACCAGCACGTCGACGCGGCCGAGCGCCGCTTCGGGATCGTCGGAGACCACCACGCCGAGACGCCCGCAACCGGCCAGTTCGCCGACGTCGCGGCCCACGGCAGGCGCCATCGGGCGCTCGAGAGCGGCTTCGAGGCGCAGGCCGGGGTGCTGCTGCAGCTGCGCGCACAGGGCCGCGCCCATCCGTCCGGCGGCGCCGGTGACCGCGACGCGCCGGACCATCAGAATTTCATATCGTCGAAAAAGCTCTTCACGCCCTCGAACCAGGTGGTCCGCCGCGGTGAGTGCTTGCCGTGGTCGTCGCCGAGGGTTTTCTGGAACTCAAGCAGCAGGTCGCGCTGTTTCTTGCTGAGGTTCACCGGCGTCTCGACGACGACCCGGCACAGCAGATCACCGACGCCGCCGCCGCGCACCGGGGGGACGCCCTTGCCGCGCAGGCGGAACAGCTTGCCGGTCTGCGTCTCGGGCGGGATTTTCAGTTTGACGCGACCGTCCAGGGTGGGCACCTCGAGTTCGCCGCCCAGAGCCGCGTCGACGAAGCCGATCGGCACCTCGCAGAACAGGTGCTTGCCGTCACGCTCGAACAGCTCGTGCGGGCGCACGTTGATCTGCACGTACAGGTCCCCGGCCGGACCGCCGTTGGGCCCGGCCTCGCCTTCGCCGGCCAGGCGGATGCGGTCCCCGGTGTCGACCCCGGCGGGAATCTTCACCGACAGGGTCTTGTGCTCCTCGACGCGGCCGCGGCCGTGACAGTTCGGGCAGGGGTCCTTGATCGTCTTGCCCTGGCCGCGGCAGTTCGGGCAGGTCTGCTGCACCGAGAAAAAGCCCTGCTGCATGCGCACCTGGCCGACGCCGCCGCAGGT
>CAZOUC010000532.1:0-2081 GCA_964582825.1 uncultured Enterobacteriaceae bacterium
GCGCAACGGCGTGCCGCAGATCGCCGGCCACCGCGCCGGCGTCGAGGCGATTCGCCGGGTGCTCGAGGCCTGCCGGGACCACCAGGTCGAGGTGCTCACCCTGTTCGCGTTCTCGAGCGAGAACTGGCAGCGGCCGGAGTCCGAAGTCCGTGGCCTGCTGTCCCTGTTTCATCGTTACCTGACGCGCGAGGCGCGCGAACTGCACGACAACGGCATCCGCCTGCGCGTGGTGGGCAGCCGCGATCGCTTCAGCCGCCGCCTGGTCGGCGCCATCGACGCTGCCGAAGCCCTGACCGCCGACAACACGCGCTTCAACCTGGTGATCGCCGCCGACTACGGCGGCCAGTGGGACATCGTCGAGGCGACACGGCGCCTGGCGCGCGCGGTTCGTGCCGGTGAGCTCGACCCGGAGGCGATCGACGGGGCGCTGATCGACGGCTGCACCGCGCTGTCGGGGCTGCCGCGGCCCGACCTGCTGATCCGCACCGGTGGCGATCACCGCATCAGCAACTTCCTGCTGTGGCAGCTCGCCTACACCGAACTCTACTTCACCGAGACCTACTGGCCCGATTTCGACGGCGAGCAGCTCACGCGAGCGATCGAGGACTACGGCCTGCGCGAGCGACGCTTCGGTCGCCGGGAAGACCGGGGGCCGGCGGAGTCGTCGACGTGCTGAAACAGCGCGTCATCACGGCGCTGGTCGCCGTGTCTCTGCTGCTCGCGGCCCTGTTCCTGCTTGGCGAGCTCGGCCTGTCGATGGTATTTGCGGTCATCGTATTGCTGGCGGCGCGCGAGTGGTCGCGCCTGGCCGGGCTCGGCACCGGGCTGTGGCGCGGCCTGTACATGGCCGCCATTGCCGTAACGCTGGTGGCGCTGTTCCTGCTGCTGGTCCGGGGTCACTCAGGCGGTGAGGTCGTCCGCTGGCGTGACGCTTTCGTCGTCGCCGGGTCATTCTGGGCCCTCGCGCTGCTGTGGGTGCTCAGTTACCCGGCCAGCAGCGTCGTCTGGGGCAGCCGCGGCATGCGCGCGCTGATGGGCGCGTTCGTGCTGATCCCGGCCTGGCTCTCCCTGTCCTGGCTGCGCCTGCAGCCCCACGGCGAGTGGCTGGTGCTCTATGTCGTCCTGCTGGTGTCGAGCAACGACATCGCCGCCTACTTCGCCGGGCGCGCCTACGGCCGGCGCAAACTGCTCGAGCGGGTCAGTCCCGGCAAGACCTGGGCGGGCTTCATCGGCGGAGTCAGCGGCACCCTGGCGTGCTCGATTGCGGTCGGCCTCTACCTCGGCCTGGAGGGCCCGCAGCTGCTCGGCTGGATGCTGGTGGCGGTGCTGGCCGGCATCGCCGGCGTGCTCGGTGATCTCGTCGAGAGCATGGTCAAGCGCCACTCCGGGGTCAAGGACAGCGGCAGCCTGCTGCCCGGGCACGGTGGCGTCCTCGACCGTGTCGACAGCATCACGGCAGCCGTTCCGGTATTCTCGCTCGGCCTGATCGCGGCGGGATTCGCGTCGTGAGCCGGCAGCGCATCGCGGTGCTCGGCGCCACCGGCTCGGTCGGCCACAGCACCCTCGACGTGCTCGAACGCCATCCCGAGCGCTTCGAGGTCACGGCGCTGAGCGCGAACACCCGCGTCGATGAACTCGCGGCCCTGTGCCGTCGACACCGACCGCGACTCGCGGTGATGTGCGATGCGGGCGCCGCGGTGCAGCTGCGCAGGGAACTGGCCGGCCTGGACATCGAAGTGCTGGCCGGGCGGGATGGCCTGGTGCGCGCGGCCTCGCACGAGCAGGTCGACACCGTGATGGCCGCGATCGTCGGCGCCGCCGGTCTCGAATCCTCGCTGGCCGCTGCCGACAGCGGCAAGAAGCTGTTGCTCGCGAACAAGGAATCGCTGGTCATGGCCGGTGGCCTGTTCATGCGCGCGGTCCGCCGGGGCGGCGGCGAGCTGCTGCCGATCGACAGCGAGCACAATGCCATCTTCCAGTGCTTGCCGTCGAACTTCGCCACTGGGCTGTCGCAGGTGGGCGTCAAGCGGATCCTGCTCACCGCCTCGGGCGGGCCGCTGCGCGACTGGCCCGTGGAGCGT
>CAZOUC010000533.1:0-1850 GCA_964582825.1 uncultured Enterobacteriaceae bacterium
AGCGGCGAGGCCGCGGATGATCGCGGCCAAGTGGTCGGGGTCGCGGCCGAACACCTTGCTGGTACCGGAGAAGTGGGCGGGGGAGACGCGGATCGACATCGAGAGCACCTCGGGGCGAGGGCGACGGTCGATCGTGCTGCGCGACATCAGCTGCCGGTGACCGCCTCCAATGGACTTTCAACCACTAGTGTCTTCCTTGGCGGTGCCCGCGGTCAATTCGTGTTTCGGCGAGTGGTCTATTTGCTTGGCAGTAGAGAGGCGGCCGAACACGCCTGGACGGCCCAGGCGAGAACCAAAAATGAAACGTCCGACCGGTCTTAGAGGCTCAAACTCCTGAAATCTGGATGTCTTCGCGCCCTTCTGCGATCGCTATCTCGTCTCTATAAATTATTCATCACTGCCATCGAAAAGACTCTTGACAGTTTCTCTCACTGCAGACGCGCACGCCAGTAAAGTTAAGGGTCGGCAGTGACTGACCATTGCCTGAAACACGAACTGCCAGCATGAGCGGTACATTCGGGTTAATTTGCCAGTTGCGCGGAATATCGGAAATGACAATGTTGTCAAATCCACCACTAAAGACTGCCCTATTCCGATCAACCATCCGCGAGAAACTTACGCGCAAGCCAACCGTCTGCCCTTCAAACAAAAACGGATTCGAGAGAAGTAGTGAAATATCGGGCCAGCTATCTATCGAGTGCTGCTGATTGAAGCTGTCGTAGAGTTGGCGCGACTGCTGTGTGGCGGCCTGCTCTGCCCTTCGTCTCTCGTCCTCTCGACGCTGGCGCTCAGCGGCTTCGACCTGCTGCTGCTGTTGCTGCTGCGCAAGCCTGTCAGCGCGCTCTGGAAACCCATAGTGCGGGTCGAATCGCAGCAATCGCCATGTCGTCTTGCCTTCGTCAAGATCGGACAAATTGATGCTCGCCTCGTAGGTGCTCGCACGATTTTGCTGGCTTCCAGGCCAGTGCACCTGCAACCGTAGAAGTTCCCAATCCGAGCGTACGTCGCAGTCGAGTCTTGCAATGTTTGCAGCCTTTCTAAATAGGTCGAAAGCAATTTCATGAACAGCTACAACGTATTCCGGTTTAACAGAGACTGTAAAAATATTCGCTTGGTCTCCAACTTTTACATTTCCAGGGCGCGATACGCGGTCTCTGAATGAATTCGCAAGATGCTGGGCCCATGACGAGTCCACCGCCCCGCACAAGGTAGATTCGAAGCTAAAGAAACGGTTCGGCACATCGACTTTCAATATTCCCTCTTCAAAATGCAATCCAAATTCTCGATTGACATCCAGTCGAATAGCGAGTTCATCCTTTGTCATCGGAACCCAGAATCGGAATATTTCTAGATGCCCTTCTCCGTGTGCGCCACCATTCAGACAATCACCTGACCAACGAGAATACTTGTATTCGTTTTCTTTCCAGGTGTGCACCCTGCACGCGCTTCCCCGCCGCTGATCTTGCAACCATTCACCGTATCCGGGATCTTGCTGCCGCTGGCTAGTCTCAGCGGCCGCGATCTCCTCGGCGCGTTGCTCATCTATTCGCTGCAGAGTTGCATTAGCGGCCCTTATTCCATCAGGTCTATAGTAAAACCACCGTAGCGTGTCACCAGTTGGCAAAAGCTCTATGCTTCCCAGGTCGCCACATCTACCCTGGCCTTGCGTAAGCTTCGTCGTCATTTTGTATCGATTACTTGAACGTTGACATTCAATCAATTGAGCTGTGCAACCCAACTCAGGATAAGTGACGACACCACAGTTTCCAGAAGGATCCGGTTCTTCGACCCTTACTATGGTCGAATACGGTTGCGCGTTCGGTTGAGTTACATCGCCATGCCATGTCCCC
>CAZOUC010000533.1:1860-2081 GCA_964582825.1 uncultured Enterobacteriaceae bacterium
TACTGCTTTCGGAAGCTGCAAGGGGGCTTACAGTGGTGCTCAAAAAGATCACGAGCGCCCATTTCCGGATCGATCCGGACGGAGATCCTCGCAGCATACCCATTGGCGCAACTCCCTGCCCGAGCAGCAATATTCCTATAGCAACCGATTCTTCTGGGCGCAGAATAGCGGTTTCGGCGGCTTCCAACAAGTTCGACCGTTGGCTAGCCCGCTTAATTCAT
>CAZOUC010000534.1:0-558 GCA_964582825.1 uncultured Enterobacteriaceae bacterium
ACGTCCGCGAACAGAGCCGCCCGGCGCCCTTCAGGCTACGCGGCTGGCGCGGCGCCGCCGCGACCCTCGCCTGCGCGCTGCCGGTGCTGGTGGGTTTCCTGCTGCCGGTGCTGATCCTGCTCGGCCACAAACTTCGAGGCGGCGGCGACCCGCTGCTGGGGCCGGCTTTTCTGGCCTACCTCGGCAACAGCCTCGGTGTCAGCGCCAGCGCCGCGCTGCTCGCGACCGGCCTTGCCCTGCTGCTCGCCTACGCCCGGCGACTGGGGCCGCCCCGCAACGCGGCTTTGATCCGATTCGCCACCCTGGGCTACGCGCTGCCGGGGATGCTGCTCGCCGTCGGTCTGCTCGGACCGGTCGCTGCGATCGACCGGCAGTTGACCACCTGGCTGCGGGACCTGGCTGGCTACGGCGGTGGGCTGATCCTGACCGGAACGACCACCTTGCTGATCTACGCCTACGTATGCCGGTTCCTGACCGTCTCCTACAACAGCATCACCGCCGGCTTCAGCGCCATTCCGGAGACCATGGACGCGGCCGCACGCAGCCTCGGCGCCGGCC
>CAZOUC010000534.1:568-2070 GCA_964582825.1 uncultured Enterobacteriaceae bacterium
CCGTCGCCCGTCGCGTGCATCTGCCCCTGTTGCGACGCAGTCTGCTGGCCGCCGGACTGCTGGTGTTCGTGGACGCGATGCGCGAGCTGCCGGCGACGCTGCTGCTGCGGCCGTTCGATTTCGACACGCTGGCCACGCGTGTCTACTGGCTGGCCAGCGACGAGCAACTTGCGGCTGCATCGACGGCTGCACTGTGCATCATCGCGGTCGGCCTGCTGCCGGCCCTGCTCGCCAATCGACTGGGGCGTTCCTGATCGACTGCGGTATTCTCCGATGACCGACTGCCCGAGCCGTGAGATTCCGTGACCGAGCGTATCGTCCAGCTGGCCGCCCCGGACTTCGAACGCACCGTCGATCTGCTCAACCTGGTATTCAGTGCTTCTGCGCCGATCGATTTCGAGCAAGCGGTACCCAAGCTGTATCGACCGACCGACGAGGCGATGGCCAGGCACTTCGCCGTCGAGCGCGACGGGCGCTTGCTTGCCGTGGCGGGGCTGTTTCCAATGGAGCTGCAGGTCGGAGCGGAGCAACTGCGCGTCGGTGGCATCGGGTCCGTGGCCACGCACCCCCGCGAGCGCGACCGCGGCCACATGCGCCGGCTGATGGCGCACTGCCTCGAATCGATGCGGCGCGACGGCGTCCAGTTGTCCTGGCTGGGCGGACAGCGCCAGCGTTACGCCCATCACGGTTACGAGGTCTGCGGCGCCACCTGGGACTTCGAGCTGACCCGGCGCAACCTGCGCTATCGCCAGGAGCCCGACGCGCCGCTGCGATTCGAGCGAATCTGCGAACCGGATGACGCGCGCCTGCGCGACGTGCTCGCCTGGCACGACCGCGCACCGATTCATTGCCGGCGCCGCCCGGTGGACCTGCTGGCGATCGCCGAGACCTGGCACCACGAACTCTACCTCGCGTACGACACGCAGGCAGGGGACGACGCAATCGGCTACCTCGTCGCTGACCTGCCTGCCGGCGTCGTGCTCGAAGCGCATACCCGCCAGGGGGCCGACTGCGGACGCCTCGTCCGGGAATGGCTGCGCTGCCAGGCACGTGACGCGATCCGCTGCGAAACCGCCCCACTGCCATCGCCGCTGGCCGATGCTCTGCTCGACTGCGCCGAGAGCTGGCGCGTGCGCGCCTGCGGCAACTGGCGCGTGTTCGACTGGCCACGCACCGTAGGCGCGCTGCTGCGCTTGAAGCGTCGCGAGGTAGGCCTGGCGGACGGCGAAGCCCGCATCGAAGTCAGCGGCCAGGGCCGCTGGCGGCTCTGGGTGGGCCACGGCGACGCCGGCTGCGAGCCCGACGATGGCACGCCCGAGTGGCGCGGCTCCCCGAGCGTGGCGATGCGCGCCCTGTTCGGCCCCCTGCCGCCGGCGGCTGCCGCGATTCCCGGGGATTCGCCACTCGCCGCCTGGTGCCCACTCCCGCTGTACATGCCGCGGCAGGACGAGGTGTAGAGCGGGCTGCGTCGAATCGCGCCCGTGAATCGGCTATCGTTCCAC
>CAZOUC010000535.1:0-2061 GCA_964582825.1 uncultured Enterobacteriaceae bacterium
CCGGGGTCCTGCGCGACCACGCCATGGCGGTCGACGACGGCGTCATCCGCGGCTTGTTGCCGATCGCCGAGGCGGAGCGACGCTTCCGTCCGGGCCGCATCCTGCGCCGCGACCACCACCTGCTGATTCCCGGCCTGGTGAACTGCCACACGCACGCGGCGATGAGCCTTCTGCGTGGCGCCGCCGAGGACCTACCCCTGCAGCGCTGGCTGAACGAGCACATCTGGCCGCTGGAGGCACGCTGGGTCGACGCGGAGTTCGTCGCCGATGGCAGCCGCCTGGCGATCGCTGAAATGATCCGCAGCGGCACGACGTGCTTCGGCGACATGTACTTTCATCCGGATACAGTAGCCGGCGTCGTGGTGGAAGCGGGCCTGCGCGCCCAGCTGGCATTCCCGATCTGCGAGGTGGCCACGCCGTGGGCGACCGACGCCGCCGACGCGATCCACAAGGGCATCGAGGCGCTGCGCGACTACCGGGCCAATCCGCGCATCGGCTTCGCGTTCGGGCCGCACGCGCCGTACTCGGTCGATGACGCCACCCTGCAACGCGTCGCGGTGCTGGCCGAGGAACTCGACGTGCCGATCCACATGCACATCCACGAGACGCGCGAGGAGGTCGAGACGGCCGAGCGGACACAAGGTCGCCGGCCGCTGCAGCGACTCGAGGCACTCGGACTGCTCAGTCCGCGGCTGCAGGCGGTGCACATGACCTGTCTCGACGACGGGGACATCGAACGCGTCGCCCGCCACGGCGTCGCGGTGGTTCACTGCCCGGCGTCGAACCTGAAACTCGGCGCCGGGCGCTGCCCCGTCGAGCGGCTCGTGAACCGCGACCTGCCGTTCGGCATCGGCACCGACGGGGCGGCGAGCAACAACGTCCTCGACATGATCTCGGAGCTGCGCCTGGCAGCCCTGCTGGCCAAGGGCGGCAGCGGCGACGCGGCCTGCCTGCCGGCGCCGGCCGCGCTGCGGGCGGCAACCCTGGGCGGCGCGCAGGTGCTCGGCCTCGCCGACCGGATAGGCAGCATCGAGCCCGGCAAGGACGCCGACCTGGTGGCGGTCCGCCTGGACGATATCGCCACCGCCCCGGTGCACGACCCGGTGGCCCAGCTGGTCTACGCCGGACACGGCAGCCTGGTCAGCGACGTATGGGTCGAGGGCCGCCCCCTGCTGATCGACCGCGAACTGCAGACCATGGATCCCGGCGCGATCCTCGAACGTACGGAACACTGGCGGCAGCGCCTGCAACTCGACCCGCACACGGAGCCACGGGCATGAACGACACGGCGAGCAACGTCGACCCGGCCGAGATCGACAAGTTCTCGGCGCTGGCCAACCGCTGGTGGGATCCGCAGGGCGAATTCCGCACCCTGCACGACATCAACCCGCTGCGTCTGGGCTTCATCGACGAGCGCTCGCCGCTGGCCGGGCTGCGCGTCGCCGACATCGGCTGCGGCGGCGGCCTGCTCAGCGAAGCGATGGCCCGACGCGGTGCGTCGGTGACGGCGATCGACCTGGCGGAGGCGCCGCTCGAGGTCGCCAGACTGCACGCGATCGAAAGCGGGGTCGAGGTCGACTATCGCCTGTGCAGCGCAGAACAGCTCGCCAGCGAGGAAGCGGGCGGATTCGAGGTCGTCACCTGCCTGGAAATGCTCGAGCACGTGCCGGATCCGGCCGCGGTGGTCGAGGCCTGTGTGCACCTGCTCAGGCCCGGGGGACACCTGTACGTCGCCACCATCAATCGCAACCCCAAGGCCTTTCTGCTGGCCATCGTCGGCGCCGAACACGTCCTGCGCATGCTGCCCGCTGGTACCCACGAGTACGCGCGTTTCATCCAGCCGGCAGAACTGGCCGCCTGGCTGCGCGGTGCCGGTGCCCGCCTGGGCGACATGGCCGGCATCAGCTACAACCCGGTCACGCGCCGCTTCCGACTCGGCGACGACGTCGACGTGAACTACCTGGTGCACGCGGTCCGCGAACCGTGAGCCATCGCGGTGCTCTGCTGTTCGACCTGGACGGCACGCTGGTGGACACGGCGCCGGATTTCGCACGCGTGCTC
>CAZOUC010000536.1:0-2061 GCA_964582825.1 uncultured Enterobacteriaceae bacterium
GACGTCCCAACCGCTGCCGGCGGACGACGGGTCGGGCGCGACGGTGTACAGCGAGTACAAGGTTTCCGACGGGCGGCTGCCGGTTTACGACGACATCTTCTACACCAACACGGCCGGACGGCTGTCCGCGGGCGTGGCCTTTTCGCTGCTGCGCGACCGCGAAGTCGACGCCCGCCGGGTGGCCGAGATCGACGCGCGGCTGGCACTGGCCAACGCCGACCTCGACGTCCTGATGGTCCGCATCGGTATGCAGCAGCGGGCCATAATGGCCTACTGGGACTGGGTGATCGCCGGACGCAAGCTCGACGTTTACGAGAGCCTGTTGCGCATTGCCCTGGAGCGCCGCTCGGCGCTGCAGCAGCAGGTCGAGACCGGCGCGCGGGCGCGCATCTTCCTGACCGAGAACCAGCAGAACATCGTGCGCCGCCGCTCGCTGGTCGCCGCGGCACAGCGCGATTTCGAAAACGTGGCCAATCGCCTGTCCTTCTTCTACCGCGACGCCAACGGAGCGCTGCTGGCACCGGGCCGGGCGCAGCTGCCCCCGCAGGGCACCGCAGAGCGCGCCCGCGTCAACCTGCCGCCGCGGGACATCGCCGTGCTGCCGGAGGCCCTCGCACGCCGGCCGGAAATCCGCATGCTCGAGACCGCGCTGATGCAGGCCGAGCAGGAGATTCGCCTGCGCCAGAACGACCTGCTGCCGGAGCTCGACCTGCGCTTCGAGGTGGCGACCGCGCTCGGCGAGGTCGCCGAAGGCGGTCCGTCGCGCGACACCACGGACAACTACGTCGGTTTCAGCTTCTCGGTCCCGCTGGAGCGGCGCACGGAAAGAGCACGGGTTGCCCAGGCGCTTGCCGAGCGCGACGCGCTGTCCTGGAAGCGTCGTCGGGTCCAGCAGCAGCTGGAAGTCGAGATTCGCAATATCTTCAACAACCTGAATTACGCCGAGCAGCTCGCCGGGCTGGCCGCCGCCGAGGTGGAGCTGGCCACGGCGATGCGGCGGGCGGAGCGGCAGCGTTTCGAGCAGGGCGCCAGCGACTTTTTCCTGGTCAACGTGCGGGAAGAGGCGGAGGCGGACGCGCAGATCAAGTACCTCGTCGCGACCCTGGAAACGCTGACGGCCAAGGCCGATTTCGACGCCGCGACCATCAATCTCGGTGCGCTCGGGCTGCAGGCGAACGGCGAGTGAAATACGCCGACCGGTGCGGCCTTGCAAACGCGCTCCGGGCGAACGCGGCGCTACAGCGCAGCGAAGTCGGCGACCATGCGGCGCCGCAGCGTGGCGTCCGGCAGAGGGCCGCGCAGGGCCTGCATGTTCTCCTGCATGTGGTCGACACGTGAGGTGGCGGGTATCACGCAGGTGACGTCGGGGTGGGCGATGATCCACTTCAGCAGCGCCTGAGCCCAGGTCGTGCAGCCGATCTCGTCGGCCCAGCCGGGCAACGGCCTGCCGGCGGCGTGCGCGGTCAGCGCACCGGTGCGAAACGGCCGGTTGACGATCACCGCCCTGCCGTTGTCGCGGGCCAGCGGCAGCAGACGGCGCTCCGCCTCGCGATCGGCGATGTTGTAGCTGAACTGCACGAAATCGAAGTCCGGCTCGGTCCGGATCACCTGCGCCAGGGCCTCGTGACGGCGACCGTGCGAGGTGCTGATACCGATGTAGCGAATCCGCTCTGCGTCACGCCACTCGCGCAGCGTCGGCAGGTGTGCCTGCCAGTCCAACATGTTGTGGACCTGCATCAACTCGAAACCATCACTGCCCCACAGCGCTTCGGACGCCGTCATCTGGGCGACGCCGGCGATCCGTGTCGGGGTCCAGACCTTGGTCGCCGCGAACAGCGGATGACGCGTACCGATCTGCGCGAGGCAGTAGCCGAGAGCGGCCTCGGCGAGCCCGTACATCGGCGACGAATCGACCAGCGCACCACCGCCTTCAAAGAGCGCGCGCAGCACCTCGACACGCTCGCGCCGCGCCGCGGTGAACGGCGCGACGTTGAACGTGCGCCAGGTGCCCATCCCGAGGACGGGAATACGCTCACCGCTGACCGGAATCGAGCGGCGGTG
>CAZOUC010000537.1:0-2057 GCA_964582825.1 uncultured Enterobacteriaceae bacterium
GTCATGTCGCTTGTCCTGCCGTGTCGGCCGTGACCGGCGCCCCGGCGGCGCTTTCCGCAGATGCCGCAGCCCGGGTCCCGGGCAGGATCTCGAACAGCGGCGGGGGCGGGTCGAGCGTCGCGCGCAGCTGCTCGAACACGGCGGCGTTGCCGCTCATCTGCAGTTCGCCGCGCTGCGCCAGGTCGGTGAACGTGGTCTGCTGAAGCAGGACGCGCAGAAACGCATCAGCGGGAGCCCGGATCGTCAGGTCGGCGTCCGGGGCCTGGTGTCCGGCGACGCTGGTCAGCGTCGCGTTGCTCATCTCCACGACGTAGCGCCCGCCGGTGTCCGGCGTCTCGACGTTGATGGTGAACCGCAGGCCTTCTGCCTTCTCGGGATTGACCAGCACGGCCAGGTAGTCGAAGTACATCTCCGTGGTCATCGCCGTCAACAGGTCGGCATTGACGACGCTGGGCCCGGTTTGCTCGGGCAGGCCGGATCGCAGTTCCAGCGCGCCGGCCAGGAAGCTGTTGCGCACGCTCGGACTCTCCTGCTGGTAGCCGATCTGCTCCCAGACGTCGGCCAGCAGGTCCCGGTTGGCCTGATTGTCCGGCTGCGCGTACAGCAGCTTGGTGAGGATCTCCTGGGCGAGGAGATAGCGGCCGTCCCGGAACAGCTCGCGCCCGCGCTCGAGGATGGCCTCCGCGCCGCCCATCATCTCGACGTACAGCGGCGCCGAATCGCCCGGCGACAGCGGAATCAGGGTCGTCGGGTTGGCGTCCCAGTAGCCGAGGTAGCGGTTCAGCACACCGCGGCTGTTGTGCTCGAACGAGCCGTGGTAGCCCCGGGCGTGCCACTTGCGCTGCAGGCTTTCGGGGACCCGGTACACGTTGTGGATCTCGTTGATCGTCACGCCGCTGTTGGCCAGGTGCAATACAGCGTTGTTCAGGTGCGCGTAGGTGTCGCGCTGATCGCGCATGACCTCCTGGATACGCGCGTTGCCCCAGCGTGGCCAGTTGTGCGACGTGATCATGACTTCGGCCTCCCGGCCGAACAGGTACAGGGCTTCGTTGATGTATTTCGACCAGGCCAGGGCGTCGCGGATCAGGGCGCCGCGCAGCGTGTAGATGTTGTGGATCGTGCCGCTGATGTTCTCGGCGGCCCAGAACACCTTGAACTGCGGAAACCAGGTGTTCATTTCCGAGGGTGCCTCGGTGCCCGGTGTGTTCTGGAATACCATTTCGATGCCGTCGATGACGACGGTCTCGAGCGGCTCCTCGATGCTCCTCGTCGGCGGCAGCACGCCGATACGTCCGATGGCGACGTTCTTGCCGATCGACTGGTCGACATGGCCGAAGGGGCTTGCCGGCAGGAAGGTCCCGTACTGGTAATGGAGGCGCCGCGCCATGGCGTTGCCGGCATAGATGTTTTCGGAGATGACGTGATCCATGAAGTCCTTCGGCGCGAGGATCTGCACCCGTCCCGCCGCGACGTCCTCGCGGTCGACGACACCGAGAATGCCGCCGAAGTGGTCGGCGTGCGAGTGCGAGTAAACGACCGCGACCACAGGCCGTTCACCGAGTTGTTCGTTGAGGAAGGCGAGCGCCGCGCGCGCCGTTTCCCGCGTCGTCAGCACGTCGAAGAGAATCCAGCCGGTATCACCGCGGATCGCGGTCATGTTGGCCAGGTCGAAGCCGCGCAGCTGGTAGATTCTTCCGGGCACCACCTCGTACAGTCCGTAGGCACGATTGAGCAGTGCCTGGCGTCGCAGTGACGGGTGCATGCTGTCGGCTCCCTCGCTGTCGAGCAGGAAGTCGTAGCGGCCCATGTCCCAGGCGACGTGACCGGCATCGGCGATGATCTGCTTGTAGTCCGGTGCGGCAATGAAGCCGCGCCGGTTCTCCTCGAAATCCTGTTCGTCGTCGAAGGGCAGCGTCGTGCGCTGCAGGCGCTGCTTTTCGCGGGTCGTCTCGCTTGCCGTGCGGCCCTTGGGGTGGAAATGCCCGGCCTGCTGACCGGCTGGCGGGTCGAGGGCGACCGAGCCGCGGGTGGGCGGTGGCGGCGCCGGTTCGCAGGCG
>CAZOUC010000538.1:0-2056 GCA_964582825.1 uncultured Enterobacteriaceae bacterium
CGACTCGATCCTGATCGACGAGGCGCGCACGCCGCTGATCATCTCGGGGCCCAGCGAGGACAGCTCCAAGCTCTACCAGCGCATCAATGTGCTAATTCCGCTGCTCGAGGAGGCGGCGGAAGGCGGCGAGGGCCACTTTACGGTGGACGAGAAGCAGCGCCAGGTCGAGCTGACCGAGTTCGGTCACAACTTCGTCGAGCAGTGGCTTATCGAGGATGGCCTGCTCGAGGAGGGCGACAGCCTCTACCAGGCCACCAATCTCGGCCTGCTGCACCACGTGTACAGCGCACTGCGCGCCCACCGCCTGTTCCACCGCGACGTCGAGTATATCGTCCAGAACGGACAGGTTGTGCTGATCGACGAGCACACCGGGCGGACGATGCCCGGCCGTCGCCTGTCCGAAGGCCTCCACCAGGCGATCGAGGCCAAGGAGAAGGTCAAGATCCAGGCCGAGAGCCAGACCCTCGCCTCGACGACCTTCCAGAACTACTTCCGCCTGTTCGAGAAGCTCGCCGGCATGACCGGCACCGCGGACACCGAGGCCTCGGAGTTCCACCAGATCTACGGTCTCGACGTGGTGGTGATCCCGACCAACAAGCCGCTGGTGCGCAAGGATCTCAACGATCTGGTCTACCTGTCCAAGGAAGAGAAGTTCGAGGCGATCGTCGCGGATATCCGCAGCTGCATGGAAAAGGATGCCCCGGTGCTGGTCGGCACGGCGTCGATCGAGACCTCCGAAGAGCTGTCGAGCTACCTGAAGAAGGTGAAGATTCCACACCAGGTCCTGAACGCGAAATATCACGAGAAGGAAGCCGAGATCATCGCCCAGGCCGGCCGTCCCGGTACGGTGACCATCGCGACCAACATGGCCGGTCGCGGTACCGACATCGTGCTCGGTGGCAACCTCGAGGCGGAACTGGCCGCGCTCGGCGAGGGCGCCAGCGAAGAGCAGAAGGAGGAGGTCCGGCGCCAGTGGCAGGCGCGCCACGACCGCGTCATCGAGGCCGGCGGCCTGCACATCCTCGGTACCGAGCGGCACGAGTCGCGGCGCATCGACAACCAGCTGCGCGGCCGCGCCGGCCGCCAGGGCGACCCCGGTGTCACCCGGTTCTACCTGTCCCTGGAAGACAACCTGATGCGGATCTTCGCCTCGGAGCGGGTCAAGAACTTCATGCAGGCGCTCGGCATGGAGCGCGGTGAGTCGATCGAGCACCGCATGGTGTCCAACGCGATCGAGAAGGCGCAGCGCAAGGTCGAGGGTCGCAACTTCGACATTCGCAAGCAGCTGCTCGAGTTCGACGACGTGGCCAACGAGCAGCGCAAGGTCATCTACAAGCGTCGCAACGACCTGCTGTCGTCCGAGGACATCAGCGACGCGGTCAAGGGCATCCGCAGCGAGGTCGTACGCGACCTGGTCGCCGAATACGTGCCGCCGCAGAGCATCGAGGAACAGTGGGACATTCCCGGCCTCGAAAAGACCCTGAGCAGCGAGTTCGGGGTCGAACTGCCACTGCAGAGCTGGCTTGATGAAGACCACACGCGCCACGAGGACGAACTGCGCGAACACATCGAGGCGGCGCTGGCCGAATCCTACGAGGCGCGTACGGCGCCGCTGGGCAACGAGGTACACAAGCTCGAACGCCACGTGATGCTGCAGGTCCTCGATACCCAGTGGAAGGAGCACCTGGCGACGATGGATCAGCTGCGCCAGGGCATTCACCTGCGGGCCTATGCCGCCAAGAACCCGAAGCAGGAATACAAGCGCGAGGCCTTCCAGCTGTTCAGCAGCATGATGCGCAACTGCGACATGGAGACGATCCGCTTCCTGTCACGGGTGCAGATCCGTACCGAGGAAGAGCTCAGCGAACTCGAACGCCGGCGCCGCGAGGCGCAGGAGCGCGAACGTGCACGGGCGCGCGCGGTTCATGCCGAGGCGACGGCCCTCGCGGCAGCTGCCGGCGCGGAAGACGCCGTAGCGGAAGGCGCCGAAGCGGCGCCGGAACGACCGCAGACCGTCGTGCGAGAGGGCCGCAAGGTGGGCCGCAACGAGCCCTGC
>CAZOUC010000539.1:0-2054 GCA_964582825.1 uncultured Enterobacteriaceae bacterium
GGCGGCGCGCAGGCTGGACGTGAGCCAGCCTTCGCGCAGGCTGACCTCGCGCGCCTGCGCCAGCTGTTCCTCGGTCGTGCTGCGAAAACGCAGCGTGAACAGGGACAGTTCGTAGACCAGGGTGCCGAGCAGGCTCAGGATCATCAGGGCCGCCAGGACCTCGACCAGGGTGAAGCCGCGTTCGTGGTGGCGGACCGAGCGCATCACAGCGTCACCGACTGCCGCGCCTGGACCCAGCCGACCTGGCGTACGCTGAAGCGATCGAGCACCTGGCCCGCTTCCTCGACGACGACATCGACCTCGTAGAGTGCGACGTCGAACAGGCCCGGCGCGCCGAAGCGGTTGACGTTGCTGCGCAGCGGCCGCACCGGCTCGGCGCGCCAGCTGACGCGCCAGCGGCCGAGGGTCTGCTCGCCGCCTGGAGAGGCCATCGGGTTGACGGTGTCCAGGTAGTTGAGCGCGGCGCGCCGCGCCAGCAGGGCGTTCTGCTGCGCCTCGATACGCGCCAGGCTCAGCAGGTTGCTGTTGGTCCAGGACAGGATGGCGAGCGCGACGCTGGAGAGGATCACCAGGGCGACGATCGCTTCGAGCAGGGAAAAGCCGCGCTGGCTCGTGAGCCTCGCGCCGCTCATGAGCGCTGACAGTAGGGGGGTGGGAGGTCGACCTGCCACTGGCGCCGTTCCAGGCTCAGGGTGATCAGGCTGCCGGAGCAGCTGCCGTTGGGGCGGAACAGCAGGGGTGGCTCCGCGCGCAGGCGCCAGCCGCTCGGCAGCGTCAGCGGCGCATTGGCCTGCCCGGCGACGACCTCGTCGATGCGCAGCAACTCGCCGCGGCGGCGCGCCTCGAGGCCCAGGCCCTGCAGCTGCTGCAGGATGTCGTCGCGGGTGCTCGCGAGCCGCCAGGTCTGGTAGGTGTTGTAGGCCCCTGGCAAGGCGAGCGCCACGCCCAGCGCCAGGATCGCCAGCGCGACCAGGACCTCGAGCAGGGTGAATCCCGCCGGCCGTGGCGGGTGGTTAGTCGTCCGGAAGGTAGCCGATGTCCGCATCGAATCCCTCGCCGCCCGGTTCGCCGTCGGCGCCCAGGGACCACAGGGTAATGGGCTGCTGCGCACTGCTCTCGTCGCTGTACTGGTAGGGCCGGTTCCACGGATCGAGCGGCAGGTCGTCTTCGAGGTACGGGCCCTGCCAGTACTCGGCCAGCTCCTGGTCGCTCGGCTTGCGCACCAGCAGTTGCAGGCCTTCTTCCTCGGTGGGGAAGCGGTTGATGTCCAGGCGCATGGTCTGCAGCGCGCCCTTGAGCATCTTGATCTGCGTCTCGGCCGTCTGCACCTTGGCCTTGTCCGCCTGCGTGAACAGCCGTGGCCCGACCAGTCCCGCCAGCAGGCCGATGATGACCAGCACGACGAGCATCTCCAGCAGGGTGAAACCGCCCTGCGTCCCTGCCTGCTTCCGCTTCACCCTCATCCTCCGAATTGCCGACAGTCCATTGTATCGCCGCGCCCGCTGCGTGACGCAAATATCCGCCGCGCCTGCGAAGCTGACCGAAGCCGCTGCAGGCGAGGATTCATCCTCGCAAGAGCCGCCGCCAGGCGGCGACCGACGCCCATTGTCCTTGGAACGATCCTGGCGACGATCGCGCAAATCGCCGGAACCCTTGCAATCAGCCGATGCCCACCTGGTTGACGCTGGTGATGGCCAGCACCACGCCGGTGACGATCAGGCCGATGAAGCCGCCGATGACCAGGATCGCGATCGGTTCGAGCAGCGCGATGAAGCGCTTCATGCGCTGCTGGCCGCTTTGCTCGTAGAGCCGGGCCAGCGAGTTGAGCATCGCCGGCAGTTCGCCGGACTTCTCGCCGACGCTGACCAGGTTGTAGCCGGTGGCCGTGATCATGCCGTTGTCCTTGAGCGCCTGCGCCAGCGCGGTGCCCCCGCGCACCGCGAGCGTGAGCTGGCCGGCGCGGCGCGCCAGGCGGTTCAGGCGGAAACCCTGGTTGGCCAGTTCGAGCGCGCGCACCAGCGGAATGCGGTTCTCGAGCAGCGCGCCCATCGATT
>CAZOUC010000540.1:0-2048 GCA_964582825.1 uncultured Enterobacteriaceae bacterium
GGAGCTGATCCGAGTACCCTGCAGCGATTTTTTCAGCGGACGGGCGCCGCCGGCGTCCGTCACCACGGAGACCCATCGTGCAGATCGCAAAACCGGTCCGCGGTATGCCGGACCTCGTGCCGGAACAGGCGGCTCGGCGCCAGGCCATCGAAGAGATCATGCGCGAGGTCCTGGCTGCGTACGCCTACCAGGAGATACGCACGCCCGTCATCGAACGAACCGACCTGTTCCAGCGCTCCATCGGCGAGGTGACCGACATCGTCGAGAAGGAAATGTACAGCTTCGACAGTCGCGACGGAGACAGCCTGACGCTGCGCCCCGAAGGTACCGCCGGTGTGGTGCGGGCTTTCCTGCAGCACAACCTGCTGGAGCGGCAGCAGCAGCGTCTCTGGTACAGCGGTCCGATGTTCCGCTACGAGAAGCCACAGATGGGCCGCCAGCGCCAGTTCCACCAGCTCGGTGTCGAGGCCTTCGGCATGGACGGGCCGGACATCGACGCCGAGCTGATCCTGCTGTGCGCGCGCCTGTGGCGCCGGCTCGGCATCGCCGCGCGCCTTACCCTCGAGCTCAATTCGCTGGGCAATGCCGCCTCGCGTGACGCGCACCGCGCGGCGCTGGTGGACTATTTCGAGGCCCACCAGGAGGCGCTGGACGAGGACAGCAGGCGTCGCCTGGGGCGCAACCCCCTGCGGATTCTCGACAGCAAGAACCCGGCCCTGAGCGAACTGCTGGCCCAGGCGCCTAGCCTCCAGGACTATCTCGACGCCGACTCGAGGGCGCACTTCGACGGCCTGCGTGCCCTGCTGGACGAGGCCGGCATCGAATACCGCGTCAATCCGCGCCTGGTGCGCGGGCTCGACTATTACTCGCTGACGGTGTCCGAGTGGTTGACCGACGACCTCGGAGCGCAGGGCGCCGTTTGTGCCGGTGGGCGCTACGACGGCCTGATCGCGCAGCTCGGCGGCCGACCGCTGCCGGCGATCGGATTCGCAATCGGTTACGAGCGCCTGCAGATGCTGGTCGAACTCGAGACGGACGGAGCCGCTGCCGGCGGCGCCGACGTGTACTGCATCGCCGCGGGCGAGGCGGCCGGTCGCGAGCTGTTGCGCCTTGCCGAAGCGGTGCGCGACGCACTGCCCGGGCGACGCGTGCTGTGCCACTGCGGCGGCGGCAGCCTCAAAAGCCAGATGAAGCGGGCCGATCGCAGCGGCGCGGAGCTCGCACTGCTGCTCGGCGACGAGGAACTGCAAAGCAACGAGGTGACGGTCCGCCTGCTGCGCGGTGAGGGCCAGCGTCGCGTGGCGCGCGCGGCGCTGGCCGCTGAACTGAGGCAACTGTTGGCAGCTTCGGAAGTCGGACAGGAACGGAGCGGCGGAGCCGCCTGAAACAGAGGAAGTCATGGCAGAGTACTCGACTGAGGAAGAACAGGTCAGGGCCCTGAAACAGTGGTGGGAGCGCAATGGCGCGTCGATCCTGATCGGCGCCGGCCTGGCCCTGGCGATCGTTTTCGGCTGGCAGTGGTGGCAGCAGCGCAACGAACAGCAGGCGCAGATCGCGTCGGTGATCTATCAGCAGCTGACGGATGCCGTGCGGCGCAGTGCCGAGGATCCGGAGCAGCGGGCGACGGCCGAGCACCTCGCCGGAACCCTGGTCGAAGAGCACGGCAGCAGCCGTTACGCCGCCTATGCCAGGCTGATGCTGGCGAGTCTGCAGGTCGAGGCCGGCGAGCTCGATCGCGCCCGGACCACCCTGGCCGGCTTGCTCGACAGCGATCCGGCCACCGACGTGGCGCAGGTCGCGCGTCTGCGCCTGGCGCGGGTCCAGTTTGCCGCCGGCGACGCCGCTGCTGCCCTGGCTACCCTGGACGGCGCGCCGCCCGGCAGTTTTGCCGCCCAGTACGAGGAACTGCGCGGCGACGTGCTGCTCAGTCGTGACGACGTGGATGGTGCGCTCGCGGCCTATCGTGCCGCCGAGCAGGCTGCGGTCCGCGCCGGAGGCGTCGCGTCCGGTCTGCTGACGGTGAAGCTGCGCGGCCTCGAAGCGGGCGT
>CAZOUC010000541.1:0-2044 GCA_964582825.1 uncultured Enterobacteriaceae bacterium
GCGTGCCGTGCACCAGTACGTCGTAGACGCTGAGCTCGAGGTCGTGCTTGTCCAGGCCACTGCCGGTGCTGGCATTGCCCTGCGGGTCGAGGTCGACGAGCAGCACGCGCTGACCGTTCACCGCCAGCGAGGCGGCGAGATTGATGCAGGTGGTCGTCTTGCCGACGCCGCCTTTCTGGTTGGTGACCGCGATGATGGTCAAAGGGACCGGTCCCCGGGCTTGCTGTTGATGACGACGAGGTGCCGTTCCGCGTCGAGTCCCGGCACCGCCAGGGGAACGCAGAGCTCGACATTATAGGGCATTTGCAGCGCAGCGATTTCAGCGGCCGGATCGCGACCTTTCATCGCCAGCAGTCGCCCTGCGGGTGCGCACAGGTGGGCACTGGCGCCGACGAAGTCGCTCAGGGTGGCGAAGGCCCGGCTTACGACGCAGTCGAACCCCGCTTCGGGCCGGTAATCCTCGACACGGGCATGCACAACCTCGACGTTGTCCAGCCCGAGCTCGACGCGCGCCTGGAACAGAAACCGGCAGCGCTTGGCCTGGCTGTCGAGCAGCACCACCTCGCGCCCCGGTGCCGCGATGGCCAGGGGGATGCCGGGCAGGCCCGCGCCGCTGCCGACGTCGGCCAGGCGCGCGCCGTCGACCCAGGGCAGTATGCTCAGGCTGTCGAGCAGGTGGCGCGCCACCATCTGGAACGGATCGGTCACCGCGGTAAGGCGCTGGGTGCGGTTCCAGCGCAGCATCAGGTCGAGGTAATCGAGCAGGCGCCGGCGGGCGTCTTCGGCAAGATCGAGACCGAGAGTATCCAGACCGGCGTCGAGCTGGCGCCGCAGGGCAGGCTGACCGCCGGCCGCAGGCACGGCTCAGGCGCTGCGCCGGGTCGGTGCGGAGGCCTTCTTCAGGTGGATCAGCAGCAGCGAGATCGCCGCCGGTGTCACGCCGGGAATGCGTCCCGCCTGGCCGAGCGTGCCGGGGCGCTGCTCGGTGAGCTTCTGGCGCACTTCGTGCGACAGGCCCGACACGGCCGCGTAGTCGAAGTCGGCGGGCAGCGCCGTCGACTCGGCGCGCTGCAGGCGCTCGATCTCCTGCTGCTGGCGCTCGATGTAGCCGGCGTACTTGACCTGCGTCTCGACCTGTTCGGCCACCGCGTCAGGCAGTCCCGGGTCGTCATCGGCGACCAGGTCGCGGTAGCCGACTTCGGGCCGGCGCAGCAGTTCGGCCAGGCGATAGTCGCGGCCGAGTTCGGGCACGCCGAGGCTCGCCAGGTGCTGTGCCGTCGCGCTGCCGGGCAGGACGACGGTTTCGCGCAGGCGCCGCAGCTCGCCGTCGATCGCCTCGCGCTTGGTGCAGAACGCCGCCCAGCGTTCGTCGCCGACCAGGCCCAGTTGACGGCCACGTTCGGTCAGCCGCAGGTCGGCGTTGTCCTCGCGCAGCAGCAGCCGGTACTCGGCGCGGCTGGTGAACATGCGGTAGGGCTCGCGCGTGCCGAGGGTGACGAGGTCATCGACCAGCACGCCGAGGTAGGCCTCGTCGCGGCGCGGCCACCAGGCCTCGCGGTCCTGGACCCGTCGCGCGGCGTTCAGGCCGGCCAGCAGGCCCTGGGCGCCCGCTTCCTCGTAGCCGGTGGTGCCGTTGATCTGGCCGGCGAAGAACAGCCCGGCGATAACGCGCGTCTCGAGACTGTGGCGCAGGTCGCGCGGGTCGAAGAAATCGTACTCGATGGCGTAGCCCGGCCGCGTGAGTTCGGCGCGCTCGAAGCCGCGGATCGAGCGCACCAGTTCCAGCTGCACATCGAAGGGCAGGCTGGTCGAGATGCCGTTCGGATACAGTTCCGTGCTGTCGAGGCCTTCGGGCTCGACGAACACCTGGTGCGACGCCTTGTCGGCGAAGCGCACGATCTTGTCCTCGATCGACGGGCAATAGCGCGGTCCGACGCCCTCGATGACGCCGCTGTACATCGGCGAGCGGTCGAGGCTGCCGCGGATCAGCTCGTGCGTGCGCTCGTTGGTGTGGGTGATGAAGCAGCTCACCTGGCGCGGGTGC
>CAZOUC010000542.1:0-243 GCA_964582825.1 uncultured Enterobacteriaceae bacterium
CGGCAGTCGGACGCCGGCAGCACGGCCGCCTCGCCGCTGGCGATGTCGACGACCTCGACGGCACGGCAGACCTCGCTGAGCTCGACGCCATACGCGCCGATGTTCTGGATCGGCGCCGCGCCGACGCGACCTGGGATCAGGGCGAGGTTCTCGAGCCCGTACCAGCCCCGCTCCAGGCAATGGCAGACCAGTCCGTGCCAGTCCTCGCCGGCGGCGACGCGCAGTTCGACCTCGTC
Source organism: uncultured Enterobacteriaceae bacterium (assembly GCA_964582825.1). Classification (GTDB taxonomy): domain Bacteria; phylum Pseudomonadota; class Gammaproteobacteria; order Pseudomonadales; family UBA5518; genus CAZOUC01. The sequence continues at coordinate 237 of CAZOUC010000542.1, forward strand.
TCCGGTA
>CAZOUC010000542.1:253-2043 GCA_964582825.1 uncultured Enterobacteriaceae bacterium
TCCTCGAGCACGTCGATTCCACGCGTGCTGAGGCGCAGCACCAGGCCGGGCATGCGGCCACCGAGCACGACGTTACTGCCGCCGCCGAGCAGCAGAACCGGCAGGCCTCGCTGGCGCGCGTACTGCAGTGCTTCGGTGCACTGCTCGGTCGAGGTCGCGTCACAGAATCGTTCCGCCTCGGCCGGCAGTGCCAGCGTGGTGAGCTCGGTCAGCGTCCGGCTCCCGTAATCGCTCATCGCCCGTCTCCCGGATTGTCGTCGTCGAGGCGGCTGCGCAGGTGTTCGAGCAGACCGTCGGAGGCGGCCTCGATCAGGTCGAGGACTTCCGTGAACCCCTCCTCGCCGCCGTAGTAGGGGTCGGGCACTTCACGGACCGCGGCCAGCGGCGCGTAATCCAGAAACAGCCCGAGCCGGCCGGGCCAGGCGCTCGGGCGCAGGCTCTGCAATCGCTGCAGGTTGCTGCGGTCCATCGCCAGCACGTAGTCGAAACGCCCGAAATCCTCGGCCTGCACCTGGCGCGCCCGCAGCGCGCTCATGTCGAAACCACGCCGCAGTGCCGCGGCGCTGGCACGCCGGTCCGGCGCGGCGCCGACGTGCCAGTCACCGGTACCCGCCGAGTCGACCCATACGCGGTCACCGAGCGCCGCGTCCTCGACGCGGCGCTGGAATACAGCGTGCGCCGTCGGCGAACGGCAGATGTTGCCAAGACAGACGAACAGGACACCGAGGCGCATCGTTCAGGCGGTCTCCGCGAAGTGTCGCCGTACCCGCTCGAGATCGGCGGGCGTGTCGACGCCGCCGGGCGGTGCCGTCTGCGCGTCGGCGACGACGATTCGCGCGCCGTGCTCCATGGCACGCAGCTGTTCGAGCGATTCGCTGCGCTCGAGTTCCGTACAGGGCCAGTCGACGAAGCGGCGCAGCAGCGCGACGCGGTAGGCGTAGATCCCGATGTGACGGCGGGCCTCGTACCCGGACGGCAGGCGCCGCGGCGCCTCGGCGAAGGCGTCGCGCGGCCAGGGGATCGGCGCCCGGCTGAAGTAGAGCGCCATACCGCGGCGGTCGCGGACCACCTTGACGACGTTGGGGTCGACGAAGGTTTCCAGGTCGACGATCGGCTCGCACAGGGTGGCGAGCTCGGCCTCGGGCTGTTCGGCAAGGGCTGCGGCCACGTCATCGATCAGACGCGGCGGAATCAGCGGCTCGTCGCCCTGCACGTTGACGACGAGGTCGTCGTCGCGAAGGTCCAGCCGCCGCGCTGCTTCCTCGAGCCGGTCGGTGCCGGAGGCGTGGTCGTCGCGAGTCAGCACGACCCGGGCGCCGAAGCCGCGCGCGGCGTGCTCGATGCGCGCGTCGTCGGTCGCGATGACGACCTCGCGCGCCGCGCTGCGCCGCGCCTGGTCGTAGACGCGCCGGATCATCGGCTCGCCGGCGATGTCGAGCAGCGGCTTGCCGGGCAGGCGGGTGGACGCGTAGCGGGCCGGAATGATCACGACGAAGTCGACCACCGTCAGGCGCCCTCCGGAGCCGGCTCGCGGGTGGCGATGCTCAGCTGGACCAGGCCGGCGTTGCCCGCCGCCTCCATCGCCCGCACCACCGCCTGGTGCGGCGTACGGGCGTCTGCCGAGATCACCAGGGGCCGCGTCAGGTCACCACCGCTCTCCGCGCGCAGCGCCGCGACCAGGGTCTCCAGCCGGTCATTGACCAGCAGGCGCCCGTTGACGGCGTAGCGACCCTCGACGTCGATCAGCACCTCGAGCTGTTCCGGCCGGTCTTCACGAGGCTCGGCACTGG
>CAZOUC010000543.1:0-2042 GCA_964582825.1 uncultured Enterobacteriaceae bacterium
CAGACGGTACGGGCGGAACCGACACGGCGTCGGTCTTCATCACGGTCGAGCGCGACGGCGCGCCCGTCTTCACAAGCCCGTCGGCCTTCGCGGCGGATGAGAACACCGCCTTCTCGGCGCGGATCGAGGCTGCGGATTCAGACTCGGAAACCGTCACGCTCAGCCTGCGCGACGGCGCGACCGACAACAGCCTGTTCAGCTTCAACGCCGAGACCGGCGAGCTCACGCTTCCCCCGCAGGATTTCGAAAACCCGGCGGACGCCGGCGGCGATAATGTCTATGTCGCCACGCTTCAGGCGAGCGACGGGACGAACACCACGACCCAGCAGGTGCGCGTGACGCTGGGCGATGTCGATGAAGCGCCGACGGCGCGCGCAGGCGCGGCGGCTCTGACCGTCAGTGAAGGCTCGACGAGCGCCCTTGACCCTCAACTGGCAGGGGCCGACCCGGAAGGCGGCCCGGTGAGCTTCGCCCTGGCGCCGGCTTCGAACAGCAATGACAACGCAGCCTTCTTCCTGACGCCTGAGGGGCTTTTGCGCTTTGCAACCGGGGTGGCGCCGAACGTTGACGTCGAGGAGGCTCAGACAGAGTTCAGCGTCGAAATCATCGCGCGTGATGAGGCCGGCAACACCAGCGTGCCCGTCGCCATCACCGTGTCGCTTGAAGGCGTCAATGAAGCCGCGCTGATCGGCGTGGGCGACTCGGTTTCGCGCCAGCCCTTCGGCGTGGCGATTGAGGAAAACGCCGATCCGGACGGCTTTGCGTTCCTGTTGTCGGTCTCCGATCCCGACGGCGTGGATATTCCCGTCTCCGACATCGCCATCGATGCGATGTTCGGTGACGCGGCTGAGTTTGCAATCGTCGATGGTCGGCTGGTGTTCACAGACGCGCAGCCCGGCGGCGGCTTCGACTTCGAAAACCCCGCAGACGCGGACGGCGACGGCGTGTTCGAGCTGCGCCTGACCCTGCAGGACGGCGAGCTTTCCGTCTCGCGCCTGGTCAATATCGTGCTGAGCGACGTCAACGAGCCCGGCGTCATCAGCGGCGATCTCACTGTGGCTGCGGTCGAAAACGCCGGAGCCTTCGCCGGCGCGCTGGCCAGTGATGATCCGGACGCCGGCGAGGCGGTCTTCATCGAGCAGGACGTCGAATTGACGTTTGCGGATTTCGGCTTCTCCGCGCGCATCGGCGAGTTCGGTCTCACCGACGTCGTCGGCCGCCTCGAACTCGCCGAAGACGGCGCCTACAGCTTCACCTTCGCCGAGCCGGGCGAAGGCGAGACGATATCCCCGCAGGACGTGCTGTCCGAGGACGTCGTTCGGAGCGCGACGGTCACGGTTGAAACCGTCGGCGGGCAGACCGCCGACCTCGTCATCGACTGGACCGGGGTCAACGACGCTCCGATCGCCGTCACCGACGCCGTTTCCGGCGTTGAGGGCGAGCCGCTCACCATCCTGGTGTCCGACCTGCTCGCCAACGACACGGATCCCGACGCCGGCGACACGCTCGAGATCGTGTCCGTGTCGGGAGGGGAAACCGGTGCGGCCGTGCTCAACGACGACGGCACGATCACCTACACCCCGGCGGCGGAGTTCGATCCGATCGATCAATTCACCTATGTCGTGCGAGACAGCGCCGGCGCGGAGGCGACCGGCACGGTCGACGTGGCGCTGAGCCGGCCGCTCACGGTCGTCACGACGGCGGCGGACATCGTCGCTCCCGATGACGGCGAGGTGTCGCTGCGCGAGGCCGTCGAGGCGGCGCAAGGCGATCCGGAACGCGACGTGGTGCGTTTCGCGGCAGGCGCCGGCGAGGCGTTTGCAGGCGGCGGAACCGCCGGGCTGGACGGCGCGCCGCTCGACATCGCCGACAGCGTGGAGCTCGACGGCGATCTCGATGATGACGGCGAGGCGGATGTTCGCATCGAGGATACCGACGGCGGTGTGGCGGTTGAGATTTCCGGCGCCGGCGCGGTCCTGACCAACCGGGCGGTGCTCGCGGCGGATGCAAGCGGGTCGGGCTTCAATTTCGGTGTTGTCGGC
>CAZOUC010000544.1:0-2035 GCA_964582825.1 uncultured Enterobacteriaceae bacterium
GTCCTTGCCTACAGGGTCGGCACGGGCGACGCAAGCGCGCAGCAAGGACAAGTCCTTGCCTACAGGGCCTGCGGCGCTTCGGGCTGCAAGCGATAGCCGCCGTCGCCGCGCGGACGGAATACGAGCCGCTGCACGATTCCGGCGGGAATCTCCTGCGGATCGTGGCTGACGTAGAGCACGGTGCTGTGCCCGGCCTCGATGATCGCATCGACCAGGGCCAGCACCTGCTGCCGGCGCGTGGCGTCGAGTCCGGAGCAGGGCTCGTCGAGGATCAGCAGGGGCGGCGACTTGATCACGGCCCGCACGATCAGCAGCAGGCGCTGGTCGCCGTAGGACAGCGAAGCGAAGGGCCGCCGTGCCCGGGCTTCGAAGCCGAGGCTGCGCAGCCAGGCTCGGGCCCGGGTGAGTTCCGTGGCGCGGGCGGTTTCGAACAGGCCCAGGCTGTCGTGGTAGCCCGACAGCAGCACGTCGAGCAGCGGACAGCGTTGCGGGTAGGCGCGGTGCAGGGCGTTCGATACCTGGCCGATGCGCCGTTTGAGCGCCCAGATGCTGCCGCCTTCGTCGCGGCGGCGCCCGAACACCCGGATGGCCTGCCCGTAGGCGCGTGGATTGTCCCCGCTGATCAGGGACAGCAGCGTCGACTTGCCGCAGCCGTTGGGGCCGCTCAGGCTCGTGTGCTGGCCGCCGTGCACGGTCAGGTCGAGCCGGCTGAGCACGGGCCTGCCACCGTAACGGCACTCGACATCGCGCAGCGACAGCAGTTCGCTGCCGTCGGGCAGCGCCGCCGTGGGAGCCGGCGGCAGCGGCGCGACCGCGGTCGGTGGCGCGTCCAGGTCCCGTGCCGCGCGCCGCACCGCCTCCGTGGAGCTCGGACCGGCCGCGCGCATCGAACCGTCCGCGAGCACCGCCCAGTGCGTGAGGCCCCCCGGCAGCTCCGCCGGCCGCCGCGCGAGCACCAGCAACTGCTGGCCGTCCGCGACCGATTCGGCGACCAGGTCCTGCACCGCCGGACGGATGCCCTGGTCGAGGCTGGCGAAGGGGTCGTCGAGAATCAGCAGCGGCGGGCGTCGCCACAGGGCGCGCGCGAGCATCACCCGCCGCATTTCTCCGGAACTGAGACCGCGCAGGCCCCGGTCGAGCAGGTCTCCGAGCTGCAGCCGCTCGAGCAGGCGGTCCAGCACCGCGTCGCCGGCGCCGCCGGGATCGATCGCATCGCGCACCCGGGTACCGGGGTCCGAGCCGTCGCCGAGGAAATCGCTGATGTCGTGGCGGGCGTCGCTGCGGCACCAGGCATCCTGCACCTCGTTCGACAGCAGCACGACGGCGCCGCGGCCGTCCAGCTCCGGCGCGCGCTGCAGGGTCCCGCCGCTGGGTCGCAGCTGGCCGCCGAGCAGGGAAGCCAGCAGGCTCTTGCCCGCGCCGTTGCCCCCGAGCAGGGCCCACTGTTCGCCGCGGCGCAGGGTCCAGTCGATGCGGCGCAGCGCCAGGCGGCTGCCGGCCCGCACCGATACGCCGCGGAGCTGAAGCAATATACTGGGGTCCATCGATGGCTGACCTGGCGTCCGGAACCCGATGATTGTAGCGAAGCGGACCCGTGCAGCAGGCTGATTACGCCGGCCTGGACGCGGCGGCCTTGCTGCTGCAGAACTACCAGCCCAGCAAGCGCTTGCTGCGGCGCTGGCTGTCGCGCGCGGCCGTGGCCATCGTGCTGCGCGAGGGCGACCGCGGTCTCGACGTGCTGATGATCAAGCGCGCCGAACGTGACGGCGACCCCTGGTCGGGGCACATGGGGTTTCCCGGTGGACGCAGTGAGCCCGGCGACGAGCACGCCCTGGCGACGGCGGTGCGCGAGACGGTCGAGGAAATCGACCTCGACCTCGACCGCGACGGGCGCCCGTTGGGGAGACTGTCGGACCTGATGACGCGTCCCGGTCGGCGCGGCGGCTCGATGGTGATCACGCCATTCGTATTCGCCACGGATCTCGAGGCGCCGCAGTTCCGCTGCAACGAAGAAGTCGACGAGGGGCTGTGGGTG
>CAZOUC010000545.1:0-1689 GCA_964582825.1 uncultured Enterobacteriaceae bacterium
CGGGGCAGTTGCACCATTCAGGCCTCCCGGAACAGCGCTTCGAAGCGGCGCCGGCGTGCCGCCGCGCGCTCGCGGACCCGTCGCTTCTCGTCGTCCGAGTAACTGCGCCAGGCACAGATCTCGTCGACGTGCCGGCCGCAGCCGAGACAGACGCTGTGTTCGTTGAGCGTGCACAGGCGCACGCAGGGCGAGGCGACGGCGTCCCCGCTCATGGCGCGCACCGCGAGGCCGTTACCGGCTCAGAGGACCTCGATGCCATACTCGTGCTCGCACAGGTTGACCAGCATCTTGCCGGTATTCTCACCCTTGAGCATGCCGATGAAGGCGTCCGGTGCCTTCTCGATGCCCTCGTAGACCGTCTCCTTGGCGTTGAGCAGGCCCTCGTGGTACCAGCCCATCAGTTCCTTGACAGCCGGCTCGAAGCGGTGCGTGAAATCAGGCACGATGAATCCCTGCATGCGCAGCCGCTTGCCGACGACCTGGATCAGGTTGCGGACACCGGCGCCCTCGCGCAGGTTGTAGTCGTGGATCATGCCGCAGGCGACGATGCGGCCGAAGGGTTTCATGTTGTCGAGCGCCGCCTCGAGATGTTCGGCGCCGACGTTGTCGAAGTACAGGTCGATGCCGTCGCCGGCAGCGGCACGCACGGCCGCCGACAGGTCCTCGGCGGTCGAGTAGTTGATGGCCTCGTCGACACCCAGTTCCTTGCGCAGGTATTCGACTTTGCGGTCGCTGCCCGCGGTACCGATGACCCGACAGTTGCGCATACGGGCAATCTGGCAGACGACCGAGCCGACCGCACCGGCCGCCGCGGAGACGAACACGGTTTCACCCTCCTTGAGCTCGCCGATCTCGAACAGGCCGAAGTAGGCGGTCAGTCCGGGAATGCCCAACAGGCCGAGGTACAGTTCCGCGGGGGCGCCCGTGGCCGGCAGCTTCTGCAGTTCACGGCCGTCGCTGACCAGGAACTCGCGCCAGCCGCCCATGTGCAGCACCAGGTCACCGGGCTCGAAGGCCGGGTTCTTCGACTGCTTGACTTCGCCGACCGCACCGCCGCTCATCACCTGACCGACCTTGAACGGTTCGATGTAGCTCTCCCGGTCGGTCATGCGCCCGCGCATGTACGGATCGACCGACATCCACAGGTTCTGGATCAGCACCTGTCCGTCCGCCGGATCGGGCACCTGCACCTCGACGATCTCGAAGTTCTCGTGCCGGGGCATCCCCTGGGGCCTGCTCTTTGGTGGACTTCCTTGCTGCTGGTCATCGTGATCCTCTTCCGGTCGGCGCTCGCACTGGCGGTTGTGAAGGCGGATTGTACCAATTGCCACCGCCGGCCGGGACGCCTGCCGAACCGCACCTGACGCCCCCGGCGGCAGTCGCAGAATCGGCCCTATTCATAAGAATTCGCGCAGTTATAATCGGGCACCTTGGGTTCGGGCCGCGATGCCCCGGCGCCAGCCGTCCGGACCCGCTCACCGGTAAAACACAGGGGAAGCCGACACGATGCAGATCGGAGTACCGAGAGAAGTGCGCGCGGGCGAATCGCGCAGCCCCTTGACCCCCGGCGTGGTCAAAAAACTGCTGCTTGCCGGGGCGGAAGTCACCGTCGAGGCCGGGGTGGGCAGCGGCGCGGGCTTCAGCGACGAGGAGTTCGAGGCCGCCGGCGCCACCGTCACCGGAGACCGC
>CAZOUC010000545.1:1699-2023 GCA_964582825.1 uncultured Enterobacteriaceae bacterium
GGCGCCCTGCTGGCAGACAGCGACCTCGTCCTGCGCATCAACAAGCCGCCGCGCGAGGAGATCGACCAACTCAAGGACGGCGCCATCCACGCCAGCTTTCTGGACCCGTTCAACGAGCGTGAGCTGATCGAAGCCTTCCGTGCGCGCGGCGTCACCGCGATCAGCATGGAAATGATCCCGCGCTCCACGCGTTCGCAGAAAATGGACGCGCTGTCCTCGCAGGCGAACCTCGCCGGTTACGTCATGGTGCTGCTCGGCGCGGTGCGGCTGCCGTCGATCCTGCCGATGATGATGACGCCGGCCGGCACCCTGAAGCCGGCCAAC
>CAZOUC010000546.1:0-2023 GCA_964582825.1 uncultured Enterobacteriaceae bacterium
AAGACGCCGGTGATCTTCCGTGCCACGCCGCAATGGTTCGTCAGCATGACGGCCCAGGGACTGCTGGAGACCGCCCGCGGCGCGCTGGCCGACGTCGAGTTCTTCCCGGACTGGGGGCGTGCCCGCATCGAGGGCATGCTGCAGAACCGGCCGGACTGGTGCATCTCCCGGCAGCGCGTCTGGGGCAGCCCGCTGACCCTGTTCGTACACCGCGCCAGCGGCGAACCGCATCCGGACAGTGTGGCGCTGATCGAACAGGTCGCCGAACGCATCGAGGCCGGCGGCATCGAGGCCTGGTTCGCCCTCGATCCGGCGGAACTGCTGGGTGACGAGGCCGCCGACTACGTCAAGCTCAACGACACCATCGACGTCTGGTTCGACTCGGGCGTGACACACGCCTGCGTGCTGTCGCGCCGTGATGCGCTGCAGTTTCCGGCGGACCTCTACCTGGAAGGATCGGACCAGCACCGCGGCTGGTTCCAGTCCTCGCTGCTGACCTCGGCGGCGATGCACGGCCGGGCGCCGTACCGGGCGCTGCTCACGCATGGCTTCACGGTCGATGCCGAGGGTCGCAAGATGTCGAAGTCGCTCGGCAACGTCATCTCCCCGCAGCAGAAGATGCAGACGCTCGGTGCCGATATCCTGCGCCTGTGGGTGGCCTCGGCCGACTATCGCGCCGAGATCGCGGTGTCGGACGAGATCCTGCAGCGTACCGCCGACGCCTACCGCCGCCTGCGCAACACGGCGCGCTACCTGTTGTCCAACCTGCACGATTTCGACCCGGCCGCGCACCTGCTCCCCGAAACGGAGCTGCTGGCTCTGGACCGCTGGGTGCTGCAGGCCGCCGCCGGGCTGCAGCAGGAGATTCGCGCGGCCTACGACAGCTACCAGTTCCACCTCGTGTACCACAAGCTGCACAATTTCTGCGTCAACGAACTGAGCGGCTTCTACCTGGACATCATCAAGGACCGCCAGTACACGACCCAGGCCGACAGCCGCGCCCGGCGCTCGGCACAGACGGCGCAGTACCACGTGCTCGAGGCCATGGTGCGCTGGATCACGCCGATCCTGAGCTTCACCGCCGACGAGATCTGGGGCCACATGCCCGGCGAGCGCAGCGCGCCGGTTTTCGTCCAGACCTGGTACGAGGGGCTCGATGTGACGCCGGATACGGCCTTCAGCCTGGCGTTCTGGGAGCAGGTCGAGCGGGTCAAGGAACAGGTCAACCGCGAACTCGAGAAGCAGCGTGCGGTGATCCGCTCCGGTCTCGCGGCGGACGTGGTGCTGTACTGCGACGAGGAACTGCGCGCCACCCTGGCGCGGCTCGGCGAGGAACTGCGCTTCGTGCTCATCACCTCGACGGCCCGGCTGGCGCCGCTGGACGAAGCGGGCGCCGCGGTCGAGACGGAACTGCCGGGCCTGCGCCTGTCCGTGACGGCGAGCACGGCCGCCAAGTGCGCACGCTGCTGGCATCACCGCGCCGACGTCGGCGCCGATCCGGCGCACCCGGAATTGTGCGGCCGCTGCGTGGTCAATGTGGAAGGGAGCGGAGAAGCGCGTGAGTACGCCTGAGATACTGTCCGAGGCCGACACCACGGTGGGCTGGCGTGGCGCCACGCCCTGGTACCTGCTGGCCGGCTGCATCGTGCTGTTCGACCAGGTGACAAAGGCCCTCGCCGATCGCCTGCTCGATTACGCCCGCCCCGTCGAAGTGCTGCCGGTGTTCGACCTGACCCTGCTGTACAACCGCGGCGCCGCGTTCAGCTTTCTCAGCGACGCGGGCGGCTGGCAGCGCTGGTTCTTCACCGTGATCGCCGTGGTGGTCAGCGGCCTGATCACCGTCTGGCTGGCGCGCCTGGAGCGGCCCAACCGCTGGCTGCAGGCGGGCCTGGCCCTGGTGCTCGGCGGCGCCGTCGGCAATCTCGTCGACCGCATCGCGCACGGCCACGTGATCGACTTTATTTCGGTACACTGGCAGCAGAACTACTTTCCGGCCTTCAATCTGGCCGACAGTACTATTGTC
>CAZOUC010000547.1:0-2021 GCA_964582825.1 uncultured Enterobacteriaceae bacterium
GCCGTGGCGCCGGCGGCGCAAGCCCGGGATCTGGTCCAGCCTGGCCACGTGTTTCCGCTGCGCGCGGCCAGCGGCGGCGTGCTGCGCCGGGCCGGGCACGCCGAGGGTGCCTGCGACCTGGCCCGCCTGGCCGGCTTCGAGCCGGCGGCGGCCTTTGCCGATATTCTCAACGACGACGGCAGCCTGGCCGCCGGGACTCGGCTGTTCGAGTTCGCCCGGCGCCACGAGCTGCCGATCGGTTCGATCGCGGACCTGATTCATTACCGCCTGCACAACGAGACGACCGTCGAGCTGCTGCGCCGGAGCGACATCGATACCGAGCATGGCCCGTTCACGCTCAGCGTGTTTCGCGACCGCGACGACGGGTCGCTGCACCTGGCGCTGCATCGAGGCGAGATCAGGGCCGACGAGGCCTGCCTGGTGCGTGTCCAGGCGCTGACGACCCTGCGTGACGGCATCGGCAGCACCGCAGCCGGACGGCGGGTCTCCTGGAGCCTGCCCGCCAGCCTGCGGCACATCGACGCCGCCGATCACGGTGTGCTGGTGCTGCTGAACTACCGGGAAGCCGAGGCCGAACTGCTGCGCAGCGTGAGCCTGGCCTTTGGCGAGGAGGCGCCGCCCGCGCCTCGCGACAACGTATTCACGGCGATCGGCCTCGGCGCGCAGATCCTGCGCCAGCTCGGCGTCGGCCGGATGCGCCTGATGGGCAAACCGATACGCTACAATGCGCTTTCGGGTTTCGGACTGGAAGTCGTCGAGTGCATCAGCCCCGACGGCCGCTCCCTGCAGGAAGACGCAGACCATGCACGTGATTGAAGGCGACTTTTCAGCGGCTGACGCGCGCTTTGCCCTGGTGGCATCCCGGTTCAACGGCTTCGTCGTCGACAAGCTCGTCGACGGCGCTCGGGACGCCCTGCGCCGGCACGGCGTTGCGGAGCAGAACTGCACGCTGGTCTGGGTACCTGGCGCCTGGGAGCTGCCGCTGGCGGCACAGCGCGCGGCCTCCAGCGGCCGCTTCGACGCGGTCGTCGCGCTCGGCGCGGTGATCCGCGGCGGCACCCCGCACTTCGACTACGTCGCCGGCGAGTGCGCCAAAGGCCTCGGCCAGGTGCAGGCCGGCAGCGGCGTTCCGGTGGCTTTCGGGGTGCTGACGGTCGATACCATCGAGCAGGCGATCGAACGAGCCGGTACCAAGGCCGGCAACAAGGGCGCCGACGCCGCCATGACCGCGCTGGAGATGGTCAGCCTGCTGCGCCACCTCGACGCCGGCTGACATGCCAGTCGACCCGGCCGAACGCGACCGGCGGTCGATGGCCGCGGGCCGTCGCAAAGCACGTCACTTCGCGATGCAGGCGCTCTACGAGTGGACCATGAGCGGCAACAATCTGTCCACGATCGAGCGGCATTTCCGCGAAGACTTCGACCTGAAGGGCATCGACGATCCCTACTTTCGCGAGCTGCTGCACGAGGTCCCCGCGCGTGCCGCGCAGCTCGACGCGCGTTTCGAGCCGCTGCTGCAGGATCGCAGCCTCGATGAACTCGGCCACGTCGAGCGTGCCCTGCTGCGCATCGGCAGTTACGAGCTCGCCGAGCGCGTCGATGTGCCGTACCGGGTCGTGATCGACGAGGCGGTGGCCCTGGCGCGCAAGTTCGGCGCCACCGACAGCTACAAGTTCGTCAACGGCGTTCTGGATCGCCTCGCCCGGGACCTGCGCTCCGCCGAAACCGCGGCGTCGGACGCCCGGCGGGGCGGTGATGGCGCAAACTGAATTCGAACTGATCGCCCGTTACTTTGCACCGTTGGCACCGCCCTCGGCACCCGGCCTCGTGCTCGGTATCGGCGACGACGCCGCGCTGCTGCAGCCCGACAGCGACCGTGAGATCGCCGTTGCCGTCGACACCCTGGTGGCCGACGTCCACTTCCCGGCCGACCTGCCAGCCGGTGACGTGGCCTGGCGGAGTCTCGCCGTCAACCTGAGCGACCTGGCGGCGATGGGCGCCCGGCCGCGCTGGTTCACCCT
>CAZOUC010000548.1:0-2019 GCA_964582825.1 uncultured Enterobacteriaceae bacterium
TAGTTGACGCTTATACGACTTCCGATCGCTATCCGATTTCCCAGCGCTATGATACGGCTATGGGCAATATTAACTATTTACGAAATTCCGTCAAAGTAGTCATTGACGCGTATCGGGGAGACGTTACATATTATGTAGTGGACGATACGGACCCTATTTTACGATCCTATCAATATATATTTCCCGAGTTGTTCATTAGTGAAATACCGGAGGAGTTTGAAGAACATTTCCGTTTTCCTATTAAATTATTCAAAATTCAGTCGGAAGTACTTCAAGCTTATCATGTGGATGATACGGCCAGCTTTTATAATGGGGATGACGTCTGGAAAATTCCCGACCAGATATTAGGTACTGAAAAACAACCATTCGAGCCATATTATATTTTATCTCAAATAAGCAACGATTATCATTTCTCGTTAATTCAACCGTTTACGCCTTTAGGAAAAGAGAATTTGCAAAGCTGGATGATCGCATATTACGATCAAGGGCCGCGTATTACCATCAAATTTGTTGAACGCACCCGCCCTTCCTAGCGGCCTCTGCAAGTAGAATCGCTTATCAACCAGGACGAGGAGATCTGACAGCTATTCAGTGTATGGGGACAGAAAGGATCTGAGATCTATCGGGGTAATATTCAGTTTATTCCAATGAGTAATGATGTACTTTATCTTGAGTCGGTCTTCCTTGAGTCTGAAGACATCGGCATACCGCAGTTGGCGTTGATTATCGCGGTATATGACGGCCAAGTTTATTCAGGGGGAAATATTCGAGAGTTACTCTATCATCTTGTTAAAGCGAGGGGCGAGACCGGTATTTTAACCGATGAAGAGCTACTGCGGACCTATATCACGGAAGCGTATCTTTATTATTTGGATTCTGAGCGAGATAGAGTGAGTGGAGATATAAATAGTTTTCGCGAAAATGTCGATAATATAGGAGAGGAGCTGAAAAAAGCTTTGACTATTATCGATTAGGAATTGCGAATGGATAAAGAAGAAAGGCTGGGGCTTATTCGCCGCGGCAACGAACTTTTCAACAATGGTGATATCAAAAACGCTCTAAAAATATTTCTGGCAACCGAGTATCAGGATGGAATCGTCCGAGTGGCGGACCATCTCTACTATGAGGAAAAGAACCAGCTGAGCGCCATCAAGCTTTATAAAAAAGCGGGCTATCAGCGGCGGGTAGAGGAATTCGCGGAAAAAGCGGCGATGACTATTAAGCTTTGGCTTGATGAGGATAAAGCCGCTCCTGCGGAGGAAGTAACTATTTCTCTTGAAGATATCGCATCCGAGAATCATAAAGCTGAACAACATTCCGATAAGAACAAAAAACGCTTCAAGGACTGGAAACCGAAAAACTTAAGCAGTGTCGAAATAGAAAATGCCGGATTATCAAAAAAGCGTTCCAACAACGATTCGGCCGGTGATAAATCATCTGATAAGAGAGGGGATTGATGATGAAAAAGAGTGTGTTTTATTTTGTTTCGATTTTCCTTATTACTTTAATGAGTATTAGGCTTTTTTCGTATGAATGGAAGACGTCTTGGTTTGAGACAGATACCGATCACCAGCTTGTTGAGAGTATTGAGGATTATAATTCCGTCATTAATTGGACTACCGGAAAAGTGATATCCGAGACTACGTTGTCGATTAAGTATAATGACCCGAATATAGGGCGCCAATTCAGTGGCTATAATCACGAGATACAAGCGGATTTGGAAGATAAATTATTAAAGGCGCTTGGCTATCTTCGTATTTCCGATCTGTTTTTGTTGAAAGACTACTATTCTCGTCAAAGCAGTATCCGTTATGAAATCGTAGCTAATATTAATAACGCTTTTTTCTATCCGCCGATTATCAATCAGGATGAGTACTACGGAGTCGCCGAATTGGAGCTATATGGGGAAAAGGGAATGGCCAATCTTTTTTATCGTGATTTAGAGCGGGTCGATCAAGAAAAGTACCTTGCCGAATTGAGTGAACAGGAATTGAATTATTATGAAGGGATTATTATTGA
>CAZOUC010000549.1:0-2012 GCA_964582825.1 uncultured Enterobacteriaceae bacterium
ACCAGCCCGGCATCGCGAAGGGCGAATCCCATCTCGGCCAGGCGCCGCCACGCGCCGCTGTTCGCCTCGTGGGCCTGGTTGGTGACGATGATCTCGTCGCCGGGCTGCAGCCACTGTCCGACCGACTGCGCCAGCACGTAGACATTCTGCGTCGTGGACGGGCCGATGTGCAGCCAGTCCTCCGCCACGCCGAGCCAATCGGCCATGGCGGCCAGCGCCGCGTCCATGCGCTCGCCACCCAGCCGGGACGTCGGGTGCCTGCCATAGGGCTGCATCTTGCACTCGCGATAGAAGGCCTCGAGGTGTCCGATCGTCTGTCGGCAGGCGTAGGAGCCGCCGGCGTTCTCACAGTGGATCTGGCGGGAATAGCGCGGGTCCTGGAATACCGGGAACTGATGGCGGACGAAATCCAGGTCGAGGGCTGAGGGCACAGAGTTCGCTCCGGCTGGACAGATCAATCGGCCATGGTACGCGATCAGCGGTGCGGCTGCGCGTTGTTGGGCTCGCGCAGCCAGTTTTCCAGCTGGTCTGCGGGCAGCGGTGGCGCGTGGTAGTAACCCTGCACGACGTTGCAGTCCATGCTCATCAGCAGTGCGAACTGGTCGCGCGTCTCGACGCCCTCGGCAACCACGTCGAGGCGGCGGCCGCGGCCGAGATGCACGATCGAGCGGACCAGGGCCCGGTCTTCCTCGTCCTCGCAGAGGTTGGTCACGAAGCTGCGATCGATCTTGAGTTCGGATACCGGCAGACGGTTCAGATAGGACAGTGACGAGTAGCCGGTGCCGAAATCGTCGATGGCGACGCCGACGCCGAGTTCACGCAGGCGTGCGAGCTGTCGCCGGGCTTCCTCGAAGTTCTCCACCAGTCCCGATTCGGTCAGTTCGATAACCAGCCGCGCGGCCGGGAATCCGTGTGTTTCCAGGGCCTCGGCCACCATGTCGACGAGACTGTCGTCGCGGAACTGCCGCGACGACACATTGACCGATAGAACCAGCGGCAGCTGCTCGCGATCGGAGAGCGCCACGATGTGCGCCATCGACTGGTTGAGAACCAGCCTCGTCAGGGCCTCGATCAGCCCGATCTCTTCGGCTACCGGTATGAACTCAGCCGGGGACACCGGGCCGAGTTCCGGGCTGCGCCAGCGCAGCAGGGCCTCGAATCCGCGCGTCTGCAGGCTCATCACGTCGATCTGCGGCTGGTAGTGCACGGCGAATTCCTCACCGCGCTGCACCGCCAGGCGCAGTTTGACCTCGATGGCATTGCGCCTCTGGGCGCGCGCGTTCATATCCTCGTCGAAGAAGCTGAAGCGCTGCTTGCCGACGCTCTTGGCGTGGTACAGGGCGATCTCGGCGAAACGCATCAGTTCCTCCGGATCGCGCGAGTCCTTCGGGCTGACGGCAATACCGATGCTGGCGGTGACGAACAGCACGTGCCCTTCGACCTCGACCGGCTCGTGCAGCAGCTTGACGAGGCGTGTGGCGATCAACTTGATGCTGTCCTCTTCACTGAGCTGCGGCAGCACGAACAGGAATTCGTCGCCGCCGAGACGCGCCAGGGTGTCGGCACGGCGTACCTGGGTCTGGAACAGGGTGGCCATGTGGCCGATCAGCGCGTCGCCGAGCGCGTGGCCGTGCGCATCGTTGATCGCCTTGAAGTTATCGAGGTCGACCAGCAGCAGCCCGACGCCCTTGTGTTCGCGCAGGGAGGTGGCCAGTCCCATGCGCAATCGGTCGAGACCGAGCCTACGATTCGGCAGCCCGGTCAGGGGATCGTGGTACGCGAGCAGCTCGAGCTGCGCGTCCTTGGCCTGCTGCAGCCGGTGCAGGTGGCGATACAGCCCGGTGCCGCCCAGCAGCAGCAGCAGACCGACCGACACCGGTGCCAGCAGCGCCATGCGCTTGCGTTCAGCCAGGCTGGCCCGGTCGACGCCGGTGACTGCGATCAGGCCGTAGTCGCCGACCGCGCGCCAGCTGATGAACGCGTCGAGGCCGAGCCGCGGCAGGCGGGTTAGC
>CAZOUC010000550.1:0-2008 GCA_964582825.1 uncultured Enterobacteriaceae bacterium
GCTGCTATGCTCGCCGGCGGGAGGCGTGGCAGGTGAGGCAGTCCAGGCATTCAGGGAAACGACCGGGCGGAGGCCTGCGCATCGTGGCCGGGCGCTGGCGGGGCCGGCGCCTGCCCGTGGCCGACGCGCCCGGCCTGCGGCCCACCGGGGACCGCGTGCGCGAGACCCTGTTCAACTGGTTGCAGGCCGAGCTGCCGGGCAGTCGCTGCCTGGACCTGTTCGCCGGCAGCGGGGCGCTGGGGCTCGAAGCCCTGTCGCGCGGCGCGGCGCGGGTGTGGCTGGTGGAACAGGACCGGCGCGTCGCGGCCATGCTGCGCGACAACCTGGCGCGGCTCGGGACGGATGACGCCGAGGTGGCCTGTGCCGAGGCCCTGTCCTGGCTCGAGGCCTGGACCGGTCCGACGTTCGACCTCGTGTTCCTCGACCCGCCGTTCTCCCGCCGGCTGCTGACACCGGCCCTGCGGGGTCTGCAGCGTGATGGCGTGCTCGCACCGGGCGCCCTGATCTATATCGAACGCGGCGCGGACGAACCGGCGCCCGCGGTGCCCGAGGGCTGGCAGCTGCACCGCGAAGGGCGTGCCGGGCAGGTGCGATTCGCGCTGTACCGCAGCTGACACACCACCCGCCGTGTTTGTCGAGTGACCGCAATTTGGCTACCATTGCGCGCCCTGTGCGTGACACGCGGCCAACTCGATGAAATCAATCCTGTACCCGGGAACCTTCGACCCCATCACCAACGGTCACGTCGATCTCGTCGAGCGGGCCAGCCGCCTGTTCGACACCGTGATCGTCGCGATCGCCCGCAGCGAACGCAAGAACCCCCTGTTCTCGCTGGACGAGCGGGTCGAGCTGTGCCGCGGAGCGCTCGCCCACATCGACGGCGTCGAAGTAAAGGGCTTCGACATCCTCGTCGTGCAGTACCTGCAGGAGCAGGGCGCCTGTGCCGTGCTGCGGGGCCTGCGCGCCGTGTCGGACTTCGAGTACGAGTTCCAGCTCGCCAACATGAACCGCGCCATGTTCGCCGGCTTCGAGACCGTGTTCCTGACCCCGGCCGACCACCTGTCGTTCATCTCCTCGTCCCTGGTACGGGAGATCGCCTCGCTGCAGGGGGACGTCTCCAAGTTCGTACCCGCAGCGGTCGGGGACGCCCTCAAGCGCAAGTACGCCGGGAACTGACCCGCCGACCCGCGAAGGACCGCCGAACACCATGGCCCTGCTGATCACCGACGAGTGCATCAACTGCGACGTCTGCGAGCCGGTTTGCCCGAACGCGGCGATATACCAGGGCGAAGCGATCTACGAAATCGATCCGGAACGCTGCACGGAGTGCGTCGGTCACTTCGACGAGCCGCAGTGCCAGGCCGTATGCCCGGTCGACTGCATTCCGCTGGACCCGCAGCGCATCGAGAGTCGCGAGGAACTCGAGGCGAAGTACCGGCGGCTGCAGCTCGAGGACTGAGCTTCCGCAACGGTTGGTCGGCTCAGCGCTGGCAGCTCGGGCAGTACACGGTGCTGCGCTGGCCCAGACGCGTCTCGCGCAGCGGCGTCGCACAGGCGCTACAGGGTTCGCCGCCGCGCCCGTAGACCGCCAGCGCCATCCGGAAATAGCCCGGGCGCCCGTCACCGCCCACGAAGTCGCGCAGCGTCGTGCCGCCCGCCTCGATGGCTTCTGCCAGCACGGCCTTGATCGCCAGCACGAGGTCGGCGCAGGCGGCGCGGCTCAGCCGGCCGGCGCGACGCTGCGGCCGGATACCGGCCCGGAACAGGGCCTCGTTGGCGTAGATGTTGCCGACGCCCACCACCACGCGGCTGTCCATGATCAGGGCCTTGATCGGCACCCGGCGGTCGCGTGTGCGGCGGTACAGCAATTCCGCGTCGAAGGCGGGTTCGAGCGGTTCGGGACCGAGGGCGCGCAACAGGACGTGGGACCGGTCTGCACCGTCGGCCAGCAGCAGTGCGCCGAAGCGGCGCGGGTCGGTGTAGCGCAGCAGCAGGCGCGGGCCGAACT
>CAZOUC010000551.1:0-2004 GCA_964582825.1 uncultured Enterobacteriaceae bacterium
CCGCCGGCGGCGGCCGCGGACCCGTGCCGCCAGCGGCTGAGACCCGCAGCGCCTGGATTGCCCTCGGCAGCAACCTCGGCGATCGGGCCGCGACCCTGCGCAGCGCCTCGCGGGCGCTCGCCTCCCTGCCCGCCACGACGCTGAGCGACCTGTCGCCGGTCTACCGGAGTCGCGCGATCGGCCCGGGCGACCAGGCCGACTACCTGAACGCGGTCGCACGCCTGAGCACGCGCCTGGCACCCGGTCAACTGCTCGAGGCCTGCCTGCGCATCGAGCGCGAGCACGGGCGCGAGCGCGGCGAACGCTGGGCGGCCCGCACGCTCGACCTGGACCTGCTGATGGTGGATGACCTGCGCATCGAGCAGCCTGGCCTGACGCTGCCGCATCCGCGTCTCGAACAACGCAATTTCGTGGTGTTTCCGCTCGCCGACCTCGATCCCGACCTGCCGCTGCACAGCGGCACCACCGCGGGCCGGTTGCGCACGCGCCTGGGCGCCGACGGGCTGGCCAGGCTGGCGGATTTCAGGTTCTAATACCGCCCGTGGCTGGCAGCGATTCGGAACCCGGTAAGCTCGACGGACCGCGCTACCTGGCCGTGGAAGGTCCGATCGCCGCCGGCAAGACCACCCTGGCGCGTCGCCTCGCCGACAGCCTCGACTGCGAACTGCTGCTCGAGGACGCCGGCGCCAATCCGTTCCTCGAACGCTTCTACCGCAAGCCGAGCGAGGCCGCGCTGGCCACGCAGCTGTATTTCCTGTTCCAGCGCCTGCAGCAACTCGGCGGCCTGCACCAGGCCGACCTGTTCGAGGGGGCCCGCGTCGCCGACTTCCTGATCGAGAAAGACCGCCTGTTTGCCGAGGCGACCCTGGCCCGGGACGAGTTCGAGCTGTACGAGCAGGTGGCCGCCAAGCTGGCCGTGCAGGCGCCGCCCCCCGATCTGGTCATCTACCTGCAGGTACCGGCCGACGTGCTGCTGCGCCGCATCCAGCAGCGCGGCCTGCCCTTCGAACAGGCGATCGACCGCGCCTACCTGGAGCGGATCAACGAGGCGTACAGCCAGTTCTTTCACTTCTACGACGCGGCTCCGCTGCTGATCGTCAACGCGGCGACTATTGACTTCGCCCATGACGATAACCACTATAAGGCGCTTCTCGATCACGTCCTCGACACCCACAGCGGTCGTCATTACTTCAACCCCAGCATCTTCCGCTGACGCATTCTCCGACGGCAACAGGACGACAGGCGTATGCAGCCAGTGAGCATCCACAGTCTGCGCGAGATGAAGGCGCGCCAGGAGCGCTTCGTCTGCGTCACGGTCTACGACGCGAGTTTCGCCCGTGCGGCCGCGGCGGCCGGCATCGAGACGCTGCTGGTCGGGGACTCGCTCGGCATGGTGCTGCAGGGGCGCGCGGATACCCTGCCGGTCACGGTCGAGCACGTCGCCTATCACCTGTCCTGCGTCGCCCGCGCCGCGGTGCCGTCGCTGCTGATCGGCGACCTGCCGTTCATGAGTTACGCCACGACCACCGACACCCTGAACAATGCCGCGATGCTGATGCGCGCCGGCGCCCAGGTGGTCAAGCTCGAAGGCGGCGCCTGGGTCTGTGACTCGGTGCGCGCGCTGGTGGAACGCGGCATTCCGGTCTGCGGCCACCTCGGTCTGACGCCGCAGTCGGTCAACGTGTTCGGCGGTTTCCGTGTGCAGGCACGCTCCGAGGAACAGGCGCGGCAGCTGCTCGCCGACGCGCGGGCCCTCGAGGCGGCCGGGGCCAGCCTGCTGGTGCTCGAGTGCATTCCGCGCCAGCTGGCTGCCGACGTTACCGCCGCACTGGAGATCCCGGTCATCGGCATCGGCGCCGGCGGCGCCACCGACGCCCAGGTCCTGGTCATGCACGACCTGCTCGGCCTCAGCCCGCGGCCGCCGCGCTTCGTGCGCAATTTCCTCGCGGGCCGGGAGTCGATCGAAGACGCCTTCGCCGCTTACGCCGCCGCGGTGCGCGATGG
>CAZOUC010000552.1:0-2003 GCA_964582825.1 uncultured Enterobacteriaceae bacterium
GAACGTCGCCGCGCCCGCTTACGACCTGCTGTACACGGTCTACCAGCCGCGCGGCGACGGCAAGCAGGAGCCGGTCCAGCTCGCCTTCAGCGTGATTCACGACCGGCTCGAGGTGATGGCGCTGCCGGCACCGATACCGGGCTCCCACGAGGTCGTTCTGTATCGCTGGCATCACCTGACCCGCGAGTCGCGGCGGATCGACGTTCCACTGCCGGAATCCGTTGCCGAGGGCGGCGCTGCCGTCGAGGTGCCCGAACTGTCGAACCTGCGCCTCTCGGCCGCGCGCGAGGCCCCGGACGGCTACCGCTTCGAGTCCGCCGACCGTGGCGGTCTCGCCCTGATCGGTGCGCTCTTCTACCGCCCGGACCGCAATCGCGCGCGCATCGAAAAGCCCGGCGTCGCCTACCCGGTGCAGCCACCCCCGGCGGCGCCCGGCGGCTGGTCACTGCAGTTCCTGGGCTGGGTCGTTGACGATGACTGAGTCAGGGCCCGGGCCCGAGCGCCGGGCCGCGCTGGCGGAGATCCGCCGCCTCGCCGAGGTCCACGGCATCGGCGCCGCAGAAATCAGCGCGATGCTTGCCGGCGCCGGCGACGATGGCCGTGGCGCCACGCAGCCCGGCGTCATTGCACGCGTCACCGCCTATCTCGGCGGCCTGTTCGTATTCGCCGGCATCGCCGCACTCATTGCCGTCAACTGGGAAGCCTTTCCCAGCGCGGCGCGGGTGCTGATCACCCTGGGGCTCGGCCTGGCGCTGTTCGTGGCGGCGCTGATCGTCGATCTCGACCGCCGCTGGCCGGCGCTGGTCGCGCCCGGCTACCTGGCCGCGCTGGCCCTGGAACCCACCGGAATGATGGTCGCCTTCGACGAGTACGGCGGCGGCGGCGATGCCCGCTGGGCGATGCTGTTGACCAGCTTCGCTGTTGCCCTGCAGTGCGCTGTGACCCTCGCCGGTACACGGCAGCGCTCCGGCCACGCCGTGCTGCTGTTTGCGGCGACCCTGTTCGGCGCCAGCTTCTGGGCCACGGCCTTCGGCCTCGCCGGCGTCGACGAGGACCGGGCCTCGCTGACGATCGGCGTCGCCCTGCTGCTGGTCAGCTTTGCGATCGACGGTCGCCGCTATCGCTGGAACGCAGCCCTGTGGGCGCTCGCCGGCGCCACGCTGGCCTTTGTCGCGCTCTGGGACCTGTTACGCGACACACCGCTGGAAGTCCTGTTCGCGCTGCTGGCGATGGGCGGGGTGTATCTCAGCGTGGTCATGCAGTCGCGCTCGCTGCTGTTCACGAGCGTCGCCGCGCTGCTGTTCTATATCGGCTACTTCACCGCCGAGTACTTCGCCGACTCGCTCGGCTGGCCGCTGGCGCTGATGCTGATCGGGGTCGCCTTCGTGGTCGTGGGGCGCCTCGCCCTGCGGCTCAAGCGCCGCTATTTCTCAGGCGCCGGCGAGTAGCCGCAGGCGTGCCTGTGTGGCCCGGCAGCGGGCGCGGATCGCGTCCAGATCGAGTTCGTCACCGTCGAAGCGGCGCTGACGGCGGAAGTAATCCGCCGGGTCGGTGCCGTCCGGTTCGCGATTGATGCGGTAGCGCTCCCCGTCCCAGACCTCGTAGAGCGGGAACAGGCCGCTGTCGACGGCGAGTCGCACCAGTTCGATCGTGTCACCGGGCTCCGACTTCCAGCCCGTCGGACAGGGTGAGTGAATCAGCAGGAAGCGCATGCCCTTGATGCCCAGAGCGGCGTGGATCTTGGCGGCGAAATCCTCCGGGTGGGCGATCGACAGGCTCGCCGCGTAGGGCACGCGATGGGCGGCCATGATCGCCAGGATGTCCTTTTTGCCTTCCCGCTTGCCGAAGGGCGTGGTCGTCGTGTGCGCTCCCGTCGGCGTCGCCGACGAGCGCTGGCCGCCGGTATTGCCGTAGATTTCGTTGTCGTAGCAGATGTAGATGATGTTCTCGTTGCGCTCCGCCGCGGCCGACAGGGTCGCCAGGCCGATGTCGTAGGTGCCGCC
>CAZOUC010000553.1:0-2002 GCA_964582825.1 uncultured Enterobacteriaceae bacterium
AGGCTGAGGTGGCGATCCAGCATCAAACACGTGCGCTGGCGCTGGCGCGTGCGCGGCATCCCGGGCAGAAGAACAATCTCGACGCCTTGTGCAAGCGCTACGAGATCGACAATTCGCAGCGCCAGCTGCACGGCGCCCTGCTCGACGCGGAGATTCTCGCGGACGTGTACCTCGCGATGACGGGCGGCCAGACGGACCTGGCGCTCGGCAGCCGCTTCGATGGCGCGGCGGGTGCGACGCCCGGAGCCGAGAGTCTGCAGATTCGACGTCTGCCCGCGCAGCGACCGCCGCTGCCGGTGCTGCGTGCCAGCGCCGAAGAACTCGCCGAACACCAGCGCAGGCTGGCGGCCATCGATGCGAGCAGTGGCGGCAACTGCCGCTGGCGCGACTGAGCCGCCGGGGCGCGCCGGTGGCGGCCGGCTTGGCATATACTGCGGGTTTGAGACCGCCTGCCGACTGCCAGGAGGGAAGGGTGTCACGGAAGATCGCCGTCAATTCCGCATCGATCAACACGGTCAAGGACGAGCTGCAGACCCTGATCGAGCAGGCCAGGAACGACTTCGAGGGCCTGATGCAGGGCAGCGGCGAAGCCGACGGCGTGTCCTGTCTGAACCGCCTGCGCCAGCTTTCCAGCATCCTGCGGCTGCTCGAACTGGAAGACGCGGCGATGCTGGCCGATGAACTGCGCGAGCTGATCGCCGAACCCGGCAGCTCCGAGGCGAGCCGGGAGTCGCTGCTGGTCGAACTCGCCACCCGCGCGTTCGTCGTGCTGGGCCGGTACCCCGAGTACCTGGCCGCGCGGCGCAGCGCCGTGCCGGAACTGCTGGTCGAGGAGATCAACGCGTTACGTGCGCTGCGCCGCCAGCCGCCGCTCCCGGAAAGCCTGTTCGTCACCGACCTGATTGCCGCTGCCGAGGGCTTTCCCGGGGAGACCCCCGCGGTGTCCGGCGCGGAAGACCTGGCGCTGATCCGTCGCCTGCGGCACATGTATCAGGTGGGTCTGCTCGGCGTGCTGAAAGGGCGTACCGATCCGGTTCACCTGCGCCTGATGCAGCGCGCCGCGGCGCGCATGGAAAGGCTGGCCGGGCAGGGCAGCGGGGTCGAATTCTGGTGGCTGTTGAACGGGGTGCTCGAGGGCATCGGAGCCGGACAGCTGGTGCCGACACCGGCCCGCAACCGGCTGCTGGCGAACGCCGATCGGCTGTTCCGGGCCACGCTGCAGGAGAACGGCACCTTCCCAAGCGTTCCCGAGGTGGTGCGCCGGGAACTCATCTACGTGGCCGGCAAGGCCGGACAGGGCCCGCGGGCCAGCGACGTACGTGAGCGCTACGGTCTCGTCGGCCAGGTGCACAGCGATCGGGAACTGGCCGAACAGCGCGATGCGATGCTCGGGCCGAGCGGCGACACGGTACAGTCCATGGTCGATTCGCTGAAATCCGAACTCGTGCGCAGCAAGGAACTGCTCGAAGCCGCCGCCGCCGGTGACGAGGCGGTGCCGGCCGCAGAGGTCGCCGAGGGGCTGTCGCGGGTTGCGGCGGTGCTCAAGGGCGCCGGCATGCGCAGCTCCGCGGCCACCCTGGAGAACCAGCAGCGCCTGCTCGAGGAGTGGCAGCAGACCGGCAGTGCCGCGGACAGCGCCACCCTGATCGCCGTCGCGGACGCCATCCTGTATGTCGAGACGACCCTCGACGGCCTGCGCCGTTCACCATTGGCGGCCGGTGCGATGGCGAGCGCACAGGCGTCGAGCCAGGGTCTGGTCGACGACGCGCAGCTCGCCGTGCTCGAGCAGGCGGCCGAGTCGCTGGAATCGGTCAAGCGCGCGGTCAGCGCCTACGTCGAGCAGGGCTACCGGGTCAGCGAACTCGACGGCGCCGGCGCGACCATGCGCAGCGTCGCGGGCAGCCTGACGATACTCAATTACAGCGCGGCGGCCCACATCATGGATCTCGCTGCGCGCACCCTGGACTTCGCCCGCGAGGACGGCAACGACGGTCGTGTCGAC
>CAZOUC010000554.1:0-1999 GCA_964582825.1 uncultured Enterobacteriaceae bacterium
GCAGGCGACTACCTGGTCGAGCTCGAGGGCCGCGAACGCGCGCGTACCGGCATCGGCACGCTCAAAGTCGGCTACAACCGCGTGCACGGCTACTACATCGAGATCAGCCGCGCCCAGGCCGCCCAGGCGCCGGCGGACTACCAGCGGCGGCAGACCCTGAAAAACGCCGAACGCTTCATCACCCCGGAACTGAAGTCCTTCGAGGACCGCGCACTGTCGGCGAAATCGCGCGCCCTGGCGCGGGAAAAGGCGCTCTACGAAGAACTGCTCGACCGGCTCAACGACGGCCTGGCGCGCCTGCAGACCCTGGCCGGCGGCCTGGCGGAACTCGACACCCTGGCCTGCCTGGCCGAGCGCGCCGCGAGCCTCGACCTGGCCCGACCGGGATTCGTCGCCGACGCGCGCATCGATATCGTCGGAGGTCGGCACCCGGTGGTCGAGCACGTTCTCGATGCGCCCTTCATCGCCAACGACTGCCGTCTCGACGAGGAACGCCGCCTGCTGCTGATCACCGGGCCGAACATGGGCGGCAAGTCGACGTACATGCGCCAGACCGCGCTGATCGTCCTGCTCGCTCACGTCGGCAGCTTCGTTCCCGCCGAGCGTGTCGAACTGTGCCCGATCGACCGCATCTTCACGCGCATCGGCTCCTCGGACGACCTCGCCGGCGGCCGTTCGACCTTCATGGTCGAAATGACCGAGACCGCCAGCATCCTGCACCACGCCACGCCGCGCAGCCTGGTGCTGATGGACGAGATCGGCCGCGGCACCAGTACCTTCGACGGCCTGTCGCTGGCCTGGGCCAGCGCCGTGTACCTGGCGCGCGAGCTCGGTGCGATGACCCTGTTCGCGACCCACTACTTCGAACTGACGCACCTGGCCGAGCAACTCGACGGGGTGGTGAACGTACACCTCGACGCCAGCGAGTACGGCGACCGTATCGTGTTCCTGCACCGCGTGCAGGACGGCCCGGCAGACCGCAGCTACGGCCTGCAGGTCGCCGCGCTGGCAGGCATCCCGCGCCCCGTGCTGGAGCAGGCACGACGCAAGCTCGCCGAACTCGAAACGCAACGCGGCGACGGCGCCGGTCTGCCGCCGCCCCGGCAGCAGGAACTGGCCCTGGACCCGGTACCGCGCCCGGACGCCCTGCGCGAGCATCTGCGGTCGCTGGACCCCGACGCGATGACGCCCCGCGAAGCCCTGGATCTGCTTTACCAGCTCTGCGCCAGGGCCAACGAAGAGGCGCCGTGAACCGCTCCCCGACGCCGCCGGCTCATGCTAGACTTGCGGCTTTTTCGAACCCGGACCCGATCGCTCAGGATACGCCGTATGACCTTCGTCGTTGGAGAAAACTGCATCAAGTGCAAGCACACGGACTGCGTGGAAGTCTGCCCCGTGGACTGCTTCTACGAAGGCCCCAATTTCCTGGTGATTCACCCGGACGAGTGTATTGACTGCGCCCTGTGTGAACCCGAGTGCCCGGTCGACGCGATCTTCTCCGAAGACGAGCTGCCCGAAGACCAGCAGGTGTTCCTCGAACTGAACGCCGAACTGGCCGAGATCTGGCCGAACATCACCGAGATGAAACCCGCCCTGCCCGACGCGGAAGAGTGGAAGAACGTTCCGGACAAGCTCCAGTACCTCGAGCGCTGAGGGCGGCGCTACCGCGCCCGCCCCCGCCTCGGCCGGACTTCACAAACGATCTTCACCGAGCAGCGCGTCGTCCGTCGACAGGTCTTCGACGCAGCTGCGGGTGACCCGGCGCAGCTTGCGGATCGTCTTGCCGGCCGACCGCATTTCGGCCTTGTCCAGGGTCGCACTGCCGTCGGCGTCGAGACGTCCGAACTGCGTCTCGGCTGCGGCCGTCTTGGCCGCTTCGAACTCGGCGAGGCTCAGCGTGCCGTCGCCGTCGCTGTCCGCCTCGACAAAGCGCTCGCCGGGCTCGGGCCATTCCGGCAGTTCCTGCTGGAAGTGTCCCTGCACACAGGCGCGCAGCGCG
>CAZOUC010000555.1:0-1998 GCA_964582825.1 uncultured Enterobacteriaceae bacterium
GCCGGTCCCGCGGCGGCAGCAGGTCGAGCAGCAGGGCGGCCTGCAACGCCGCAGTCGCATTGTCGAGCATGATCGCTGGCCGCGGAAGGCCCTCCAGCCGCCGGCTGGCCCCGGCGGCATCCCGGCCCCAGAAATCCCAGCCGGCCGGGTGCTCGCGCAGGCCGAAATCCCGGTCACGCAGCAGGCAGTCGCAGGGCAGTTCGGCGCAGCGTCGTGCGACGCTGGCCGGCAGCGGCGCCTCACCGTACACGGCGCTGCGTCCCGCGCGCAGAATGCCCGCCTTCTCGCCCGCGATGGTCTCGATGTCCGGCCCGAGCCACTCCTGGTGATCGAGGGCTATCGAGGTGATTACCGGGACATCGGGGTCCACGATATTGACCGCGTCCAGTCTCCCGCCCATACCGACCTCGAGCACCGCGAGGTCGAGGTCGGCCTGCTCGAACAGCAGCAGCGCGGCCAGCGTGGCCACTTCGAAGTAGGTCAGCGAGACGTCGCCGCGCACGGCCTCGACCCGCTCGAAGGCCGCGACGATTTCGGCGTCGCTGGCACAGCGGCCGTCGATGCGGATCCGTTCGTTGAAGCGGCGCAGATGGGGTGAGGTGTACAGCCCGGTACGCAGGCCCCTGCTGCGCGCCAGCGCATCGATCAGCGCGCAACAGCTTCCCTTGCCGTTGGTGCCCGCCACGGTGACGACTTTCGGCGCAGGGCGCTGCAGGCCGAGTGCAGCGGATACCGCGCGCACGCGATCGAGACCGAGATCGATTTCACGCGGGTGGCGGGACTGCAGGCGCAGCAGCCAGTCACTCAGTGGGTCGGCTGCTGTCATCCAGGCTCGCATCGTGCGCCGGTGCATCCTCGGCGGCGCTCTCCGGCGCAGCGTCCGCCGGCGCATCGACGGGTTCCGGCAGCCCCTGCAGCTTCGCCAGCACGGCAGCGATGCGGGGCCGCAGCTGTTGGCGCGGCACGATCATATCGATGGCACCGTGCTCGAGCAGGAACTCGCTGCGCTGGAAGCCAGGCGGCAGTTTCTGCCGGATCGTCTGCTCGATGATGTTGGGCCCGGCGAAGCCGGCCCGGGCATTCGGTTCGGCGATGTTGATGTCGCCGAGGATGGCCAGGCTCGCCGATACGCCACCGAAAATCGGGTCGGTCAGGACCGATACGTACGGCACGCCGGCGCGCTTCATGCGCTCGAGCACGGCGCTGGTCTTGGCCATCTGCATCAACGAAATGAGCGCCTCCTGCATGCGCGCCCCGCCGCTGGCGGCGAAGCAGACCAGCGGCTGGCGCGCTTCGAGCGCCAGGGCGGCGCTGCGCGCGAACTTCTCGCCGACCGCGTAGCCCATGGAACCGCCGTGGAAGTCGAACTCGAAGGCGGTGCAGACGATCGGGATCTTCAGCACCGTACCGCGCATCGCGATCAGCGCGTCGCGTTCACCGGTCGATTTCTGGGCCGCGCTGAGCCGGTCCTTGTATCGCTTGAGATCCCGGAAGCGCAGACGATCGATCGGCTCCACCTCGGTACAGATCTCCTCCCGGCCTTCTTCGTCCAGGAAACTGTCGAGGCGCCTTCGCGCGCCGATGCGCTTGTGGTGCCCGCACTTGGGACACACTTCCAGATTGCGCTCCAGTTCGGGCCGGTACAGTACCGCTTCGCACTTGATGCACTTGCGCCACAGTCCTTCCGGCACGGCGCTGCGGCGACCGTCGTCGCTGCGCCGGGCGATGTGGGGGCGGATCTTGTCCAGCCAGCTCATGTCATTGCTCCACGGTGATTGCCGCCTGCGCCGCCGCCACGGCGGCGACGAAAGCGGTGATCGCGTCAGGGTCCTTGATGCCCGGCGCCGATTCTACACCGCTGCTGACGTCCACCGCCCAGGGGCGTACACGCGCCACGGCCCCGGCGACGTTGCGCGGGTCCAGGCCACCGGCGAGGACCAGCGGTCGCGGGCGGGACAGCGGCAGGCGCGTCCAGTCGAAAACGGTTCCACTGCCGCC
>CAZOUC010000556.1:0-1995 GCA_964582825.1 uncultured Enterobacteriaceae bacterium
TCTTCTCGGCGACGATTTCCAGCACGCGTTGCGTGACCGGATCCACGACGCCGGTGCCCGCTGACGAATCGGCAGGCGGCGTGCTCACGCTCGGCGCGGCCACCGCCGCGGCGACCGGGGTCGCGACCGCAGTTGCCGGTGCCGCCGGCGCCGGCGCCACGTCCAGCTTCGGCGCGGACGGAGCCGCCGGCATCTCGCGGCGCAGGCCGTAGTCGGTCTTGACGCGCAGGGTGCGCTTCACGACCTCCAGCTCGGGCTGCGCTTCACCACTCACCTGAGCCAGCCAGCTCTGGAAGCGCGCCTGGTCCGCAACCCGGTAGGCGTAACCCAGCTGGTCGACGTCCGGACGTCGCCCGCTCGGCGGCGCCACCCAGCGCAGCAGCGACATGCTGATCTGCGAACCGAAGCCGGCGCCGAGGCGCAGCACGTACCGTACCGGGTACACGCCCCCTTGGGAGAGATTGAGGTCACCGAGTTCCGGGTCCGGTTCCTTGAAATTGGCCACCGGCGGCACGACGCCGGTTTCCAGCGCCTTGATGGCGACCGTGTCCTCGATGCCGACGCCCATCGCGTGGCCGGTGAAGCCCTTGGTATTGGCAATGACGACGTTCTTCGCGTCCTCGCCGAAAGTCGCACGCAGCGCGTGGATCTCCGCCGAGGCGCTGCCGCCGCGGGCGGGCGTGTAGGTCTCGTGCGACATGAACATCAGTTCGCGGGCGACCTCGCGCCGGTCGATACGGTGCCGGCGCTCCGCCTGGGACACGACCCGTTCCATGACCTGCACGATGTGCTCGATGTCGAGCCGGGTGCCGTGGAACGCGCTGTTGGCGGTCACGGTGCTGAGCACCTCGCAGATCGGCCGCAGACCGCGCTCACTGACGGCGTCCGGCGCCTCGACGACGATGCCGCAGGCACCCATGCCCATGATCATGCCGTGGCGGCGCCGGTCGAATGGCAGCGCCGCCAGGCTGACGTCCTCGTCGGTCGCCGCGGCGCCGGTCGCAAGGAAGCCCGCCCCGATCCACTCGATCAGATGGTCCGAGGTCACGTCGTCGGCGGCGATCACGATCACCCGACGGCAGCGGCCGGCGCGGATCCAGTCTTCGGCCAGAGCGAAAGCCTGCGTGGTGCTGGCACAGGCGGAGTTGATCTGCGTATTCGGACCGCGCGCACCGATGTATTCGGCCATCTGCGAGTGGCCCATCGGCAGCACCCGGAACAGAAAGCGTCGGTCGAAGCGATACGGTTCGTCCTCGAGCTGCCGCTCGACGTCGTGGATTTCCCGCTCGAGCTCCCGGATCAGGGTCTCACCGTAGTTTTCGGTGCGGAAGCGCTCCAGCAGGCGCCGCAAGGCGGCGAGTTCCCCCACCCGGTCGACGTCGCGCTGGAAGCGCGTGACCTCGTCGGCAAAGGCGTCGAGGCCCGGGAAGCAGGAGGCAAATACGATTCCGGTATCGTCGCGCATCGACTCCGGCAGCATCCAGCGCGTCGGGATGAAGGTCCCCTTGGTCGTCTTGCGGTACTGCATGACCAGCGGGATGCCCGCGTCGCGCAGCGCGTCGATGCCGGCGGCGATGGCCAGCGCCGTGGTGATGTCAAAAGCCTGGGAACGCTCCTCGGGGATGCCGAATTCGACCACCGGATCGAAGTGCCCGCCGCGGCCGGCCAGTTTGATGACCTCGTCGGCGCTGTCGATGGCTTCGAAGTGCGGCTCGCCGGTCGCGCCCTTGACCAGGCGCGTCACGTGCTTGGCGAGAATCGCCTGGCGAAAACGCGTCGGAATCACGTCGATGCACTGCTCGCCGTTCAGAATCCGGCCCACGTTGCGTTCATCGAACACGGCCTCGGTACCGGGCAAGCCGAGCGCGGCACCACTGACGACGGGTGCAGCACGCAGGGCCGGCTCCGCCGCGCCGGGATGACCGGCGCCGAGCTGCCGGGCGACCAGGTCGGCGACCTGGTGCCCGAGCCGGTTGAAATCGTCCTCGCTGCCGC
>CAZOUC010000557.1:0-1985 GCA_964582825.1 uncultured Enterobacteriaceae bacterium
TGGACGCCAAGGGCCTGGACTGGGAACTGCTGCCGGGCGAAGGTGCGTTCTACGGGCCCAAGATCGAGTTCTCGCTCAAGGACGTGCTCGGCCGGGTCTGGCAGTGCGGCACGATCCAGGTGGATTTCTCGATGCCGGGGCGCCTCGGTGCCCAGTATGTCGCCGAGGACGGCAGCCGCCAGGTGCCCGTGATGCTGCACCGGGCGATCCTCGGTTCCTTCGAGCGTTTCATCGGAATCCTGATCGAGCACTTCGAAGGCGCCTTCCCGCCCTGGCTGGCGCCGGTGCAGGCGGCGGTGCTGAATATTACCGATGCGCAGCGCGATTACGCCCAAAAGGTGGAAGATTCCTTGAAAAACAAGGGTTTCAGGGTCATATCTGACTTGAGAAACGAAAAGATCGGCTTTAAAATCCGCGAGCACACTTTGCAGAAGCTTCCCTTTCTGCTCGTTGTTGGCGACCGGGAAGCGGAATCTGAGACCGTGGCCGTACGTGCCCGCCGAGGCGAAGACCTGGGTGTGATGACCGTCGACGAGTTCGGTCGCCACCTGGCCTCGGAGGTCGCACGTTACGGCCGCGTTGATTTGGAGGCGGAGAAACATTAAGCAAAAAGACAGTAAGCGGCTGACGATCAACGGCAGCATCACGGCAGACCCGGTGCGCCTGATCGGCGCCGACGGCGAACAGGTCGGCATCGTGTCATTGGACGACGCCATCAAGGCGGCAGAGTCCGCCAGCCTCGACCTGGTGGAGATCGCCCCGGAGGCCAGTCCGGTAGTCTGCAAGATCATGGACTACGGCAAGCACGTGTTCGAGGCGAAGAAGCAGAAAGCCGCCGCCAAGAAGAAACAGAAGCAGACGCAAGTCAAGGAAATCAAATTCCGACCAGGGACGGAGGAAGGGGATTACCAGGTCAAACTGCGCAACCTGGTACGTTTCCTGGAGCATGGCGATAAGACCAAGGTCACCCTGCGTTTCCGGGGCCGCGAAATGGCCCATCAGGAAATCGGCGTGGAACTGTTGAAGCGGGTCGAGAACGACCTCGCCGAACTGGGCACCGTCGAGCAGTTTCCGAAGATGGAAGGCAGACAACTGACCATGGTCCTGGCTCCGAAGAAAAAGAAGTGACCTCGGGTCACGGCAGCAGTTGTGTTTACAAAATGCGGAGTTGAAGAAAATGCCCAAGGCAAAGATGCACAGCGGGGCGGCCAAGCGCTTCAAGAAGACCGGTTCCGGTTACAAGCGCAAGCACGCCAACAAGAGCCACATCCTCACCAAGATGACGACCAAGCGTAAGCGTCAGCTGCGCGGTACGACCACCCTGTCCAAGGGTGACGAAACCCTGGTCGATCGCATGCTGCGTGCCACTTGAGGAGGAATAAACCATGGCTCGAGTAAAACGGGGCGTCACCGCACGCCGTCGACACAAGAAGATTCTCAAGCAGGCCAAGGGATACCGCGGCGCGCGTTCGCGCGTGTTCCGCGTTGCCAAGCAGGCGGTCACCAAGGCCGGCCAGTACGCCTACCGCGACCGGCGGCAGCGGCGCCGTCAGTTCCGTGCCCTGTGGATCACGCGCATCAACGCGGCGTCCCGGGCCAACGGCCTGACCTACAGCCGACTGATCGCCGGCCTGAAGAAGGCCGAGGTGGCTCTCGACCGCCGCGTCCTCTCGGACCTGGCGGTACACGACAAGGAAGCCTTTAGCGCGATCGTGGAGCGGGCCAAGACCGCACTCGCCTGAGGCCTTCCGCCGCGCCGCGGACCGACCGAAGTCCGCGCGCGAAGCAACAAACAGGGAAAGGGTCTCGCACTCTTTCCCTTTTTTTTCGCCGCGATAACGCACGGACCGCAACCGAGGAGAGCATGCAAGAACTGGAACGACTGACGGCTGCCGGCCGTGACGCGCTCGGCTCGGCGCAGGACCTGGGGGAGCTGGACGAGGTGCGGGTGCGGCTGCTCGGCAAGAAGGGCGAGGTCACGGCCC
>CAZOUC010000558.1:0-1984 GCA_964582825.1 uncultured Enterobacteriaceae bacterium
GTCGCCGCAGCTGCGTGCCGTCATGGCGCGGGCCGCTCTTGACGCCGGGCCGCGCGCGATCCTGCGCCTGCAGTACTGGCCTGACACGGCCGCATCCGAGCTGCAGACACTCCCGTGGCCGGATCGCCCGGAATCCTGGTGGCGCGACGGCGTCACGGTATACCGCTGCCGGACACGCCTGGTCGCCGCATCGGAGCCGGCGGGGCTCAAGACCACCTCGCGCCGTGTCTACGACGCCGCCCGCCGGGAATGGGCCGGCGAGGACTGGGCGGAGGGCATCCTCCGCGATGCCGACGACCGCTGGATCGAAGGCACCGTGACCAACCTGTTTTTATCGCTGGAAGGCTGCCTGTACACTCCGGATCTGGAGCGTACGGGCGTCGCCGGTGTGCTTCGTGAATGGCTGCTGCGCGAGTGGGCGCCAGGTCGTGGCATCGCAAGCGTCGAGGGCGCAATCGGAGACGATATGTTCGGGCGTGCCGAAGAAATGTTTCTGACCAACGCGGTCGTTGGCGCCTGGCCCGTGATCCGTTGCGGCCCGCACGAGTGGACGCCGGGGCCGATCTGCCGGCGCCTGCAGCAGGATTTCGCCGCATTGTGCGGTACCGACACCGACCGTGCTTAGGTCGCTCCTGCTGACATCACTGCTTTTGCTCGCCGCGGCCGCGGCGGGCGCCTGGTTCGCGTTCGATCGCTGGGCAGCGCAGCCACTGCAACTGAGCGGGACCCGTGTCGTCGAGTTCGAGCGCGGCGAGACCCTGACGCGATTTGCCAAGCGCCTGGCAGCCGACGGCGTGCTGGAGCATCCACAACTGCTCATCGCCCTGGCGCGCTGGCAGCAACGCACGCGGGAACTGCAGGCGGGGGAGTACGCGCTGGAACCGGGAACCACACCGCCGCAGCTGCTGCAGCAGCTCGCCACGGGCCGCGTCGTCCAGTACGCCGTCACCCTGGTCGAGGGTTGGACAGCCCGCCAGGCGCTGGACGCCATCGCCGCGCAGGACACCCTGCGCCACACGCTCGATGGCCTTGGCGAAGCGCAGGTATTGCAGCGCCTCGGACTGGCGGATCGCTATCCGAGCCTGGAAGGGCTGCTGTTTCCCGATACCTACTTCTACGCCCGCGGCAGCACCGACCTGCAGCTGCTCGAGCGCGCCGTGCAGCGGATGCAGGAACAGCTCGACTCGGCCTGGCAGGGGCGCGCCGTGGGCCTGCCGCTCTCGTCGCCGTACGAGGCCCTCGTGCTCGCGTCGCTGGTCGAGAAGGAGACGGCCCTGGCGTCGGAGCGGACGGAAATCGCTGGCGTATTCGTACGCCGCCTGCAGCGAGGTATGCGCCTGCAGACGGACCCGACGGTCATCTACGGGCTCGGCAGCGGTTTCGACGGCAATCTGACCCGAGCCCACCTGCGGCAACCGAGTCCGTACAACACCTACGTGATTCGCGGCCTGCCGCCCACGCCGATCTGCCTGGTCGGTGCGGCGGCGCTGCACGCCGCCCTCAATCCCGCGGCGGGCGAGACCCTGTTTTTTGTCGCGCGCGGAGACGGCAGTCACGTGTTCTCGAAGACGCTCGAGGAACACGAGGCGGCGGTGCGGCAATACCAGATCGAGGCCCGTGCCGAAGACTACCGGTCGACGCCGCGCCGGGGCAGGGGGTGAGGTGAGCGCCGGTCGAGGTCTGTTCATCACCGTCGAAGGCGGCGAGGGTGTGGGCAAGAGCACCAACCTCGCGTTCATGGCGGAGCTGCTCGAGTGGCGCGGTTTCGAGGTGCTGCGCACGCGAGAACCGGGCGGGACGCCCCTCGCCGAGCAGATTCGCGAGCTGCTCCTGCAGCCGCGCGAAGAAGCCGTGAATCCGCGCGCAGAGCTGCTGCTGATGTTCGCGGCCCGCGCCCAGCACCTGCACGGCGTCGTCGTGCCGGCGCTGCGTCGCGGCGCCTGCGTGCTCTGCGACCGGTTTACCGACGCGACCTACGCCTACC
>CAZOUC010000559.1:0-1982 GCA_964582825.1 uncultured Enterobacteriaceae bacterium
CAGGCGCCTGCGCCCGAGCGGATCGCGCCAGCGACCGTCGAGCCCGCTCCGGGCCGCGATCGGCGCGACGCGGGTTCCACTCGCACGGCGGCCGAGGCCACGCCGCCGCCCCGCGAAGCCGCCGGGCCGGCTCCGACCCGACGCGCCGCGGCCGGCTCCCTGGAGGCCTGGGTCGCTGCGCAGCTGATGGCCGCTGCCACCGAGACGGTGGCCACGGACGGTCGCGACCCGCTGCGCAGCGACCTCAAGGTCGCGCTGGCCCGAGCCGCCGCCGCGCTTCGCGCCTCGCTCTCGGCAACGCGAGCCGAACCGGCCGCGGCGCGGCGCGACGACGGCCCGCTGTACACGGCCCGGGGCCTGCTTGGCCCGGCAGCCCCGGCAACCGCCCCCGGCGCGACGACCCAGCGCCCTGGCGTCCGGTCGGATACTCCCGGCCGCGTGCCGCCGCCGGCGGTGCCGCGCCCCGCGGCTGCCGAGTTGCTCGAACTGGTCGAATCGAACCTCGCCCGCACGCGGGTGCAGCAACTGCAAAGCCTCGCCGCGGACCCGTCCGCTGGCATCGATCGCGATGGAGCGCCGAGCTGGTCGATGGAGCTGCCTCTGGCGCGGGGCGAGCAGTTCGACAACCTTTCCGTGCGCATCCGGGGTGAAGGGGGACGCGACGGCGACGCTGCGGCGGCGAGGGTCTGGCAGGTGCTGCTGCGGATCGACATCGAGGAACTCGGCCCGCTGCACGTCAAGCTGAGCCTGGCTCAGCAACGGCTGAGCGCGACGCTCTGGGCCAGCCGCGAGCGGACCTTCGACCGCATGCGCCGCGAAATCGACCAGCTGGGCGCTGCCCTCGAGGACCTCGGCGTGGCGCTCGAGCGCGTCGAGTGTCTGCCGGGCGAACCGCCCCCGGAAGCGTGCTGGCGACAATCCTCGATTCTCGACCTGGAGACCTGAGCATGGCCGACGACGACAGGCTGCCGCGCGCCATCGCGCTGGAGTACGACGGCCAC
Organism: uncultured Enterobacteriaceae bacterium; assembly: GCA_964582825.1. Taxonomy (GTDB): domain Bacteria; phylum Pseudomonadota; class Gammaproteobacteria; order Pseudomonadales; family UBA5518; genus CAZOUC01. The sequence goes on from CAZOUC010000559.1 coordinate 1,002, forward strand.
AACGCGCCCAAGGTGACCGCGAGCGGCGAAGGCGCCCTGGCCGAACAGATCGTCGCGATCGCCCGCGAAGCCGGCGTGCCGCTGTTCGAGAATCCGCAGCTCGCCCTGTTGCTGTCGGAGCTCGAGCTCGACGAAGAGATACCGGAGTTGCTTTACCTGTGCATCGCGCAGGTCATTGCGTTTGCCTACTACATCCAGGGCCGGGTGCCTGACGGCTGGTCGGAACCCGGGCCAGCGGACTAGCGCGTCAGGACCGAGGACCGCTGCGGGCGACGCCGCTGGCCTTGAGCAGACGCAGCAGGCGTGCTTCCGGGTCATTCGGCGCCGGCCGTGGGGCCGGCCGCGGCTCAGGCTCAGGGTCGATGGCGAGCGCCGCGTTGCCGAGGGTCAGGTCGAAGGATGGCGCCGGAGGCTCTGCCGCAGCTGGCGGAACGGAGCGCTCGCGCGACAGCGCGGCGCGCAGATGACTCACCTCCCGCTCCAGCGCCGTGACGTGCCGCCCGACGCTGGCTGCCGCACCGTTATAGACGCGCAGCGCCTGCTCGAGCTCGTCGATGCGCCGGCGCGCCAGGTGGCGCTGGCGCCAGCCGAGCAGCAGCAGTGCCGCGAGCACGGGCAGCTGGCTCATGGCCAGCAGCACAATCGAGAGATCCACACCGGCCACCGGCACTCCTCCGTCGGAAGCTTGACGCTGGCCTGGTCCGAGCAGGAAACGTGCCAGGCAGACCCGGGCGCGGGCTTCAGGACGTGCCGGTGATTCCCGACAGCGACGGCCCGCTGCGCGGCGTCGCGACGAACTCGTCGAGGAGACTGCGGTAGGCTTTCACGGCGCGACTGTACGGGGCGTACTGGGACGGGGTCACGCCTTCGGCGCTGGCGTCCCGAAGGTTGTTGTCGAGGGGGACCACGGTTGCACAGACCTGTTCCCCGAGGCCCGCGCGCAGGGCACGCAGGCCGGCGACCGCCGAACTGGAGGTCGGG
>CAZOUC010000560.1:0-1981 GCA_964582825.1 uncultured Enterobacteriaceae bacterium
GGCCCTGCTCGTCAGCGGGCTGCTGCTCGGTCTCGGCCGGCGGCGCGGCCTGTCCGGGTTCATGGCCGCCCTGCCCGGCTGGCCGTCGCCCTGGCGCCAGGCCCAGCGTGTCCTGAGCCACCGTGGCCTGCTCGCACCGTGGCTGTTCTGCCACAGCCAGGCGATGGCGGCGCTGTTCAGTGCCGGGGCGATGACCGGCTTCCTGTTGATGCTGCTGGTGACTGACGTGAGCTTCGTCTGGCGTTCGACCCTGTTGAGCGCCGAGGACATCCTGCCGGCACTCGAGTTGCTGGCCCTGCCCTGGCGGTTCGCCGAGTCTGCCCAGCCGACGCTGGCCATGCTGCAGCTGACCCGTGACTCGCGCCTGACGGACGCGCACGCCCCGGCCGAGGTATACGGCCAGTGGTGGCGATACCTGCTGGCGGCCCAGCTGGTCTATGGCCTGCTGCCGCGCCTGCTGGCCTGGCTGGTCGGAATCCTGGGCTGGCGACACGCCCTGGCCGCTCACCAGGGTGCCCGACTGGAGATCATCGGCGAGCACCGTAACGACGACCCCGGTGCCGGCAGGCTGGCTCCGCTCGTCGAGCGCATCGACGAGCCCTACCGCTGGCTTTCCCTGGCGACCCTGGACCCGCCACTTGGCGCCGAGCTGGTGGCGGGCCTGGGCGAACCGCTGGAGCGACTGTCCCGACAGCCCCTGCCGCAGCTCGAGCAGACGGCGCGGGAAGCGCGCTGGCGCGAACCGCTGCTCGTGGTCGTCAACGGTCGGGAACCGCCGCTCGGCGAGCTCGCCGATTTTCTCGCCGAGTGCCACGGCTACCTGCTGCCCGTGGACCCGGATCGGACGGACCTGCCGGCACGGCACCTGGACGAGTGGCGGCGCTTCGCGGCCAGCCTGCCGGACTGGGTGGTGCTGCGGCCGGAGGGCGGATCGTGAGACTGCGTTTCGTTGTCACCGGCCGGCCGAACAAGGGCAAATCCTCGCTGGTCGCGGCGCTGGCACGCCGCGACGAGGTGGCGATCTCGCCGCAGAGCGGCACCACGCGCCGCTCCGAGCGTTTCGACTTCGTTGCCGGTGACGAGCGCCTCGCGCTGGTCGACACGCCGGGCATCCAGCGGCCGTCGAAGGTTCTCGCCTGGCTGCAGCAGCGCGCCGCGGCCAGCGGCTCCGGCGCCGACCGGCGCCCGGCCCTGGTCGCCGAATTCCTCGCCGACCCGGACAACGCCGCGCGTTACGCCGACGAAGTCGACGTGCTGCAGGCGATCCTCGCCGAGGACGAGAACGACGTCAGCACGGCGATCATCTACGTCGTTGACGGCTCCGTGCCCTACGACCGCGACTACGAGCAGGAAATGAGCGTGCTGCAGTGGACCGGACGGCCGTCGATCGCGGTGATCAATCCGATCGAGGGGGCGCGCTACGTCGAGCAGTGGCAGGCGGCCCTGAACCAGTACTTCAAGCTGGTGCGCGTATTCGACACCCACGCCGACGACCTCGACGCGCAGGTGACGCTGCTGGAGGACTTCGCCCACGTCGACCCGGGCTGGCGCCAGCCGCTGGGGAGGATCGTGGACGGCCTGCGCCGCCTGTCCCGCGAGCAGGCCCGGCGCAGCGCGGCCGTCGCCGCCGAACTGCTGGACGACATGTGTCACTACGCCCTGGTGCGGCGAGTACCGTCGCGGCAGGCCGCGCAACAGCTCGAGCAGCCGCTGCGCCTCGAGTACCAGCAGCACCTGAGGTCACTCGAACGACGCGCCATGGACACGCTGCAGGAAATCTACGGCCATCGTCGCAGCGGACGCGAGACGCCGGATCTGGAGGTCCCGCACGACCTGTTCGATACCGAAGCCTGGTCCTGGTGGGGGCTCGACCGGCGCCGCCTGGCGCTGGCCGGCGCCGGTGCCGGGGCCCTCGCGGGCGCGGGCGCCGATGCCCTCAGCGCCGGACTGTCGCTGGGTACCGCGACCGCCGGCGGGGCCC
>CAZOUC010000561.1:0-1979 GCA_964582825.1 uncultured Enterobacteriaceae bacterium
GGCACGGCTGGCGCGCCTCGCCGCCGACTACGGCGGTCGCTACCGGCGCCTGAGCGTCGGCGACGACGATCTCGAAGCTCTGCTCAATCGACCGCTGGAGCGGCCGGCGCGGTTCAGGCAGGCGCAGCGGCAGTTCGACCTGTGGCGGGACGACGGCGCCTGGCTGCTGCTGCTGGCGCTGCCGCTGGCGGCACTGGCGTTCCGCCGCGGCTGGCTGCTGGCCTTGCCGTTGTTGGTCCTGCCGGCTCCGCCGGCCCAGGCCTTCGAATGGCGAGACCTGTGGCTGACCCCGGACCAGCAGGGCGCCCGGGCCCTGGCCGAAGGGGATGCGCAGCGCGCCGCGCAGCTGTTCGACGCGCCGGAGTGGCGCGGCAGCGCCTGGTACCGGACCGGTGACTACGACGCGGCCGCGGCCGCCTTCGCCGAGCGTGACGATGCCGCGGCCCACTACAACCGGGGCAATGCCCTGGCCCGCGGCGGTCAACTCGAGCAGGCCCTGGCGGCGTACGATGCCGCCCTCGAGCGCGCACCGGACTTTGCCGATGCGGCCCACAACCGGGCACTGGTTGAAGACCTGCTGCGCCAGCGCCAGCAACAGCAGCAGGCCCAGCAGGACCAGCAGGGCGAACCCGGGCAGCAGCCGGGTGACCGGCAACCCCAGCCGACGCCACAGCAGTCCGGCGAGGAGAACCAGCAGGGTGACCCGGGTCAGGCCGGCGCGAGCGGCGACAGCAGCCGGGAAGGCGCCGAGAATCCGTCCGATCAGCAAAACGGCGACAGCGACGCCGAGGCGAGCGGCAAGCCGCAGCAGGCCGAGACCAACCCGGAAGCGAACGACTCCGCGACCGGTCAGCAGGGCGGGCAGGACGGCGCCCGCGCAGGCGGGGACGCCGTCGCCGCGAAGCCCGGGGACGGCCCGCCGGACGAACGGCAGCAGGCGCTCGAGCAGTGGCTGCGACGGATCCCCGACGATCCCGCCGGCCTGTTACGGCGCAAGTTCGAATACGAGTCGCAGCGGCGCAGCGACCGGGACGTACAGGAGGGTTGGTAAGTGATACAGGTCCTGCGCGCTGCAATCGTCGCACTGCTGTTGTTCGGCACGGCCGCCGCCGGCGCGGACGTCCAGGCGCAGCTCGACCGGGACCGGGTGGCGCTCGACGAGACGGTGACCCTGACGCTGCGCGTCAGCGCGACGCTGTCCTCCGCCGACCCGGAACTCGCCCCGCTGGATGGCGACTTCGAGGTGCTGTCCACGCGGCGCAACAGCCAGTTCGTGATGCGCAACGGCGAGTCGGAGTCCTGGACGGAGTGGACCATCGAACTGGCGCCACGGCGAAGCGGGGTACTGACTGTCCCCGCGATCCGCGTCGGTGGCGAACGCAGCGAGCCGCTGACCCTGACCGTAACCGCCGCGCGCAACGTCTCCGGCAGTGGCAGCGACGTGTTTCTCGAAGTCGAGGTCGACCGCGAGCAGGTCTACGTGCAGTCGCAGCTGCTGCTGACGATTCGCCTGTACCACGCCGTCAATCTCGGTCGCGGCACCGATCTGCCGCACCCGGACTTCGCCGATGCCATCGTCGAGCAGCTCGACGACCGCTCCTACGCCAAACTGATCGACGGGCAGCGCTACGGCGTCTACGAGCGGCGCTACGCCGTGTTTCCGCAGCGCAGCGGCACCCTGACGATCGAGCCCCTGCTGCTGCAGGCGACGGTGGAAACCGGTCGCCGCTCCTGGTTCGACCCGGGTGGCACCCGGGGCCTGCGCGCCTGGTCACCTGAGAAGACCGTCACGGTACTGCCGGCGCCTGCTGACTACGCGGACCCCGAGTGGCTGCCGGCCAGCCGACTCAGCGTGGTGGAAACCTGGGACCGGGAACCCGACGCGCTGGCGCCGGGGCAGTCGGCGACGCGCACCGTCACCCTGCGCGCGGAAGGTCTGCTGGGTTCCCAGTTGCCGGATCTGCCCGACCGGGCGAGCG
>CAZOUC010000562.1:0-1967 GCA_964582825.1 uncultured Enterobacteriaceae bacterium
GCCGCGGTGCCGCCCGGTGCCGCCGCCGCCGCGACGAATGGCGTAGCGGGTGATGCGCAGCGGAAAGTGCATCTCGAGGCTCTCGATCGGCGTGTTCATGGTATTGGTCATGTGCGACTGCACGGCGCTGGCGCCGCCCTGTCCGCTGCCCGCGCCGGCGCCACCGGCGATCGTTTCGTAGTAGTGCCACTCGGCGCCGCCGGCCGGACGAGCGCCCATGGCGACGTTGTTCATCGTGCCCTGGCTGGCGGCGGGTATGCGATCCGGCAGGGCGCTCGCGAGCGCCGCGGCCACCACGTCGACGATGCGCATCGAGGTCTCGACGTTTCCGGCCGCCACCGCCGCGGGCGGCCGGGCATTGACCAGACTGGCCTCGGGCGCCTGCAGGCACAGCCGCGAGAAGGTGCCGGCGCAGGCCGGTGTCTGTGGCGCCATCAGGCAGCGCAGCACGAAGAACACGGCGGCCGCGGTCACCGGCAGCGGGCAGTTGACGTTGCCCGGGGACTGGGGCGCCGTACCGGCGAAGTCGACCGCGACGCGGCCGTCGGCAACCTCGACGCAGACCGCGATCGGCAGGTCCTCGTTGCCCTGGCCGTCGTCGTCGAGCCAGTCCGTCGCCGTGTACCGACCGGTCGGTATCGCCGCCAGCGCGCTCGCGGCCAGCTCCGCGCCGTAGTCATTGAGGCGGCTCAGCCCGGCCTGCCAGGCGTCGGTGCCGAGCGCGGCCACAAGCGCCGCGAGACGCTCGCCACCGACACGGTTGGCACTGACCTGGGCGGCGAAGTCACCCGGCAGCTCGCCGTCGCCGGCGCCGAGCGGGGCCAGGCGCGCGGCCAGATCCGGCTGCAGCGTGCCGCTACGGTAGAGCCAGGACGGCGAAATCAGCAGGCCCTCCTCGTCCAGGCGGCGCGACACCGGCATCGAGCCCGGCGCCTCGGCGCCGATGTTGGCATGGTGCGCCCGGTTGGCGACGAAGGCGACGCGCTCACCAGCGCAGAACACCGGCGCGATCAGCGTGACGTCGGGCAGGTGAGTGCCGCCGAGGTACGGATCGTTGAGGACCAGCAGGTCGCCGGGATGCCAGTCGAAGCGGCCGACGATGGCGCGGGTCGCGTAGGCCATACTGCCGAGGTGCACCGGGATATGCGCCGCCTGAGCGGCCAGGTCGCCGTCGCGGTCGAATATCGCACAGGAGAAATCGAGCCGTTCCTTGATGTTCGGAGACAGCGCGGCGCGCTGCAGAACGGCGCCCATCTCCTCGCAGATGGCACCGAGGCGACTGTGAAACAGGCTGAGTTCGATCGCGTCCATGGCTGTCGGTCATTGTGCCGCAGCCTGCCGCGCTCGAACCAGACCGGGGCGCTTGCCAGCGCCCGGCGCGGCAGCTAGTCTTGATGGCTTTTTCGGGGCCGACCCGGTCCCGCCGAGGATCCGCTCGTGGTCATGGACAGCTCCCCGCTGATGTCGACCTACCAGCCGATGGACGTCAGTTTCGTGCGCGGCGAGGGCGCCTGGCTGGTCGACTCCGACGACCGCCGCTACCTGGACCTGATGTCCGGTATCGGCGTCTGCGCCCTCGGCCACGCCCACCCAGCAGTCAGCGCGACGCTCTGCGAGCAGGGCAGCGCGCTGATCCACACCTCGAACGTATTCCGCATCGACGCCCAGCGGCGGCTCGGCGCGCGGCTGACCGAGCTGTCGGGCATGGATCGCGTGTTCTTCGGCAACTCCGGTGCCGAGGCCAACGAGGCCGCCATCAAGCTGGCCCGGCTGTATGGCAATCGACAGGGCATCGAGCGACCGACCATCGTGGTGATGGACGGCGCGTTTCACGGCCGGACGATGGCCACGCTGACCGCCAGCGGCAGCCGCAAGGTGCAGGCGGGCTTCGAGCCCCTGCTGGACGGCTTCGTGCGCGCCCCGTTCAACGACCTGGACGCCCTGCACACGATCGCCGCCAACAACAC
>CAZOUC010000563.1:0-1963 GCA_964582825.1 uncultured Enterobacteriaceae bacterium
GGTGATGGCCGAAGCGGGCACGGCGCTGGCGGGCGGTCGCCGCCTCTGGCAGCTCAGCCGCACGCCGCCACTGACGGCACAGACCGCGAGCGGTGAACGCGGCATGAGCCGCGCGGACCGTCGCTGGCTGCTGCGCCTGGCGCCGCTGGCCCTCGTCCTCGGACTGCTCGCCCACCTGGCCGACGGCGGCGTCGTGGCCGGCTTCGCCAGCATCGCCGGCGTGCTGCTGGCGGCCGCACTGCTGCTGCCGCCGCTGCTGGAGTTCGCCGCGGCGTGCGGCGCGCGCTTGCTGCGCCGGCGCCCGCTCGCCCACTGGGCCTGCGCCGACGCCGGCGCCCGCATGGGGCGACTCGGCGTGGCGATGATGGCCCTGCTGCTGGCGATGGCGGCCAACGTCGGCATCAACACCATGGTGGGCAGCTTCCGCCTGACCTTTCTCGACTGGCTCGAACAGCGCCTCAGCGCCCAGGTCTACCTGCGCCCTCCCCCGGGCGCCTCGGCTCGGCTGATCGCGGAACTCGAGGGCCGCGACGGGATTGCCGCCGTCGCCCGCTTCTACAGCACCGACGGTCAGGCTCAGGGTGCCCCGGCCGAAATCATCGGCCTGGACCTGCCCTCGATCCGGGCCTCGCAGGTGCTCAAGGAGAGTACGGCCGACTGGCCGGCGGCCCTGCGCGACGGCGCCGTACTGATCAGCGAGAAGCTCGCGTTCGCCTTCGACCTCGAACCCGGAGACCGCTTGCGCTTCGGCGATGGCAGCAGACAGCTCGACGCGCCGATCGCCGGTGTGGTCTACGACTACGGCGCACCGCGCGGCCAGGTGCTGCTCCAGGAACGACACTGGACCGCGCACTGGCCCGGTATCGAACCGACCAGCCTCGGCCTGTACCTGGAGCCGGACCACCACTTCGACCTCGATGCGTTTCGCGAACGATACGACCTGACCGCCAGCCAGGTCATCGACCAGCAGTCGGTCAAACAACTCTCCGTATCGATCTTCGACCGCACCTTCGCAGTGACGCGCTCGATGAACCTGCTGACCCTGCTCGTCGCCGCCATAGGCCTGGCCTGCGCGCTGCTGGCCACCGAGGGCAGCCGCTCGCGGGACCTGGCCCAGCTGCGCGCGCTCGGCGTCGGTTCGCGCGCGCTGGCCGCCGCCGGTGCCGGCCAGGTGCTGGCCCTGACGGCGCTCACCGCCGCGCTGGCGGTACCGCTCGGCGTACTGCTGGCCTGGCAGCTGGTCAACGTCGTCAACGTCGCCGCCTTCGGCTGGAGCTTCCCGCTGCGGCTGTTTCCCGCCGAATACCTGCGCCTCGGCGCGCTGTGCATGCTCGCCGGTTTGCTGGCCGCGGCGTGGCCGAACTGGCGTCAGGCGCGCACACCCTGCGCCCGCTGGCTGCAGCTCGATGCCGGTTGATTGGCGTCGTGGTGGCGCCTGCGCTAGCATCGAGCCCTGCCGGTCAGCAAGGACCGCAGGAGAGACCCATTCGCATGCGACGGCGCACCGCGCTCTTCACCCTGCTCGCCGCGGTGCTCGTCGGTTGTCACAGTGACGAACCGGCGCCGGTCGGTCCGCGCTTTCCCGACCTCGTCGAGCCCGCCTACGACGCCGCGGGCCGCATCCTCCCGGACCGGCTGGCCGAACAGCAGGTGCTGCACCGCGGCAACGGGGCCCAGCCGCAGACGCTCGATCCGCACCGTGTCGAGGGCATTCCCGCATCGAGAATCGTCCGCGACCTGTTCGAGGGCCTGGTGACCCTGGCGCCCGACGGTGCCATCGTAGCCGGCCAGGCCGAGTCCTGGACCGTCAGTGACGACGGTCGGGTATACACTTTCCGACTGCGCGAAGGCCTCGTCTGGTCGAACGGCGACCCGCTCGAGGCGCGGGACTTCGTCTACGGTTTCCGGCGCGCTCTGGACCCGGCCACCGGCTCGCGCTTCGGGCACTTGCTGTACGCGATCG
>CAZOUC010000564.1:0-1959 GCA_964582825.1 uncultured Enterobacteriaceae bacterium
GGGTCGGCGAACCTTTGGCGCGGCTGCTAGCGCTGTACGGCAGTGGTAGCAGCCCCGCGGGGCCCGCCTTCGCGCAGGTGGCCATCATCGCCCTCGGCTCGGCCTGCCTGGGACTGTTCGGCGCCTGGTTCGCGGTCGGGCGCCACCTGGACCGCCTGCAACCCCGCTGAACCGGCACGACGGCCCTTGAAACCGCTTGTCGGCGCCCGCATTTCTCTTGGTGTGGCGGATACCGGCAACGAACTTTTCTGCCCCTTAGCACTCAAAATGTTCGAGTGCTAAAATAGCCCGGCGAAATCCACGGGAGTGACGATGAAAGCCAACCTGATCCCTGTCGGCATGCTCGCCCCGGGCGGCAACCTCGGGGCATACATTCAGGCCGTCAACGCCGTGCCGATGCTCAGCGCCGAGCGCGAGCAGGAGCTGGCCGAAGCGCTGTATTACCGCGGCGACCTCGACGCGGCGCGCGAGATGGTCCTGGCGCACCTGCGCTTCGTCGTGCACATCGCCCGTTCCTACAGCGGCTACGGCCTCAACCTCGGCGACCTGATCCAGGAAGGCAACGTCGGCTTGATGAAGGCCGTCAAGCGCTTCGACCCGACCAAGGGCGTGCGCCTGGTGTCGTTCGCGGTGCACTGGATCAAGGCCGAGATGCACGAGTTCATCCTGCGCAACTGGCGTATCGTCAAGGTCGCGACGACCAAGGCACAGCGCAAACTGTTCTTCAACCTGCGTTCGTCCAAGCAGCGCCTGAGCTGGTTGAACAACGACGAGGCCGAGGCGGTCGCCCGGGACCTGGGCGTCGACGTGGCCGAAGTGCGCCGCATGGAAGGCCGACTGGCCGCCAGCGACCTGGCTTTCGACGGCTTCACCGATGGCGACGGCGACGGCGACCACTTCGCGCCCGTGCATTACCTCGAGGATCGCAGCGCCGATCCGGCGACGCGCCTCGAGCAGGAAGACTGGGACAGCAGCAACCGCGAGGCCCTGCACGAGGCGATCGGCGAGCTCGACGAGCGCAGCCGCGATATCGTGGCCTCGCGCTGGCTGCAGGACCACAAGGCCACCCTGCACGAACTGGCCGACCGTTACGGCGTGTCCGCCGAGCGCATCCGCCAGCTCGAGCAGAACGCCTTGAAAAAGCTGCGCGGTAGCCTCGCCGCCTGACGACCCCGGACCACCCCGCCAGCGTGCGCCCGATTCGCAGCTTCGTCCGCCGCGAAGGCCGGATGACGCCCGGCCAGCAGCGCGCCTGGGACCAGTACTGGCCGACCTGCGGCCTCGATCCCGACGCCGGGATGATCGACCCGGAGGCCCTGTTTCCGGCCGCCGACCGCCTGGTGCTCGAGATCGGCTTCGGCATGGGCGACTCGCTGCTCGAACTCGCCGTCGGCCAGCCGGCGACCGGCTTCATCGGTATCGAAGTGCACCGCCCCGGCGTCGGCCGCCTGCTGGCCGGTGTCGGCGAGCGGGGCCTCGACAACGTGCGCGTCTACTGTCACGACGCCGTCGATGTCCTGCGGCGCTGTATCCCCGGGGCCAGCCTCGATGCCCTGCTGCTCTACTTCCCCGATCCCTGGCCCAAGAAGCGCCACCACAAGCGCCGCATCGTGCAGCCGGAATTCTGTGAGCTCGTGCGCTCGCGCCTCAAACCCGGCGGCCTGTTCCATCTCGCCACCGACTGGGAGAACTACGCCGAACACATGATGGCTGTGCTCAGCGCCGCAGCGGGCTTTCGCAACCGCTGCGGTGAGCGCACCTACGCCCCGCCACCGCCGCCGCGGCCGGCGACCAAGTTCGAGCGCCGCGGCCAGGGCCTTGGTCACGGCGTGTGGGACCTGCTGTTCGAGCGGGCGGACTGACGCCGGCGGGCGTCGCCGCGCCACCTGTGATTCAGGCTCGCGCTGGAAACCAGTGGCGGGTCCGGTTGGCGATGGCGACCAGCGTCAGCACCGCTCC
>CAZOUC010000565.1:0-1956 GCA_964582825.1 uncultured Enterobacteriaceae bacterium
GCTAAAATCATACTGCAGCGCGTTGGCGATGGTATCGCCGTCTTTGAAAAAGGTCATACCGGCGGAGATGACGCTCATATCAAAACTGAGGCTGACACCTGAAAGGCTGCCGATATAATCTCGGCGCACATAATCGATATCGGGCGAATAAAGCACACCGAGAAATGAGCCGATGCTAGCAAAGACATCCACATTCGAATATACCGCTTCGCCATACTGCAGAGAAACATAGCAGGCTTCGGGTGCGAAGTGGATCACCCAGGCATAGGATTCACTTTCGGGGAGGTAGGTATCGGAAAAACTTCCAACCCAGCCTAGCCAGACCGACCAGCCGTTGAAGGTGCCAATGCGGTCGTGCTGGGTGCCGAAAACGACATCACCCAGATTGGCGTGCGGGATGACAGCATGAGGATACATATTATCGAGCAGGTAAAATGAAAAAGATTCGGAAACACGGACGGCATTACGAATCGGATTGTGACTTTTTAGAGAGTTGGATGGCGGTGCGAGGTTGGTCTGCTGGGATTGCACAGAATTTGAAACTTGAATTTCCAACTCGGGGCTGACGAAGGTCTGGCCTTGGTAATCGAGAATTGCATGGATGCCGACAGAACGTCCGTGTGTTGGCGCCTGTTTTGAAGCATACCTGTTCTGCAGCTGGTCTCGCAGCAGCAGGGCATCCCGATTGTCAACCCGCCGATCCTGGAATTTATCCACGCTCAGATCACTTGTATGCCAGTATTTCTGTAGCAAAGAAAGTTGATGCAATTTTGTTGTAGTATGAATTTCGGAATTCTGAGCAGTCCCGTTTGTACATAAGTAAAACAGGATAAGAATGATATAGAATGCGATTTTCATCGTTCACCCCCCCCCAATTCTGTAAGCAACGAAGATGCAATTTAATGAATTATACATGAGGTTATTTCCTTTTTTCAAGAAGGTTTTTTATGCATTTTGCTGAGAATAAAGTTGAGAAGAATGATAATTTTACTCCTGACTATCCCCCGCGGCGAAGTGGAAGGAATGGCTGGACCTCGAGTTAAGACATATGAATAATAATTTCAGGTATCTGAGGGCGAGATTCTTGCTGGGTCAATCACCTTTTGGAAAAAGAATTCCGGTATAATTGTAAATTGATCATTAAGGGAATAATAAATTGAAAGTACATTTATTTTTTACAAGGCGGGGCCAATGATAACAAGAAGAGAGTGGTTAAAAAATGTTGGATTCTTGGTTGGAAGCACTGTTTTTTCTAAACCTGCCTGGGCTCAAAAGGCACAGCCGAACATCGTCTTTTTCTTTGTTGATGATATGGGATGGCAAGACACATCGGTACAGTTCTATCGTAAACAAACGCAGCTGAACCAGCGCTATCATACTCCAAATATGCAACGGCTTGCAAATGGAGGGATGAAATTTACTCAGGCGTATGCATGTGCTGTTTGTTCTCCTTCCCGAATTAGTTTGATGACTGGCTTCAATGTAGCGAGACATCAAGTAACCAATTGGACGCTGAGAAAAAATCAATCTCCCGACAATCCTCATCCCAAAATCTCGCCTCCCACATGGAATCTGAATGGATTGTGCCCTGTTCCGAATGTGGAGCACACATTTTACGCCACCACATTGCCTTCGATTCTTCAGAAAAACGGGTACAGGACCATACATGCTGGAAAGGCTCACTTTGGCGCCAAAGAAACCTTAGGCAATGATCCACTTAATCTTGGATTTGATATCAACATTGCTGGGCATGCTGCCGGAGGACCGGGAAGCTATCATGGGGATAAAAATTTTAGCGCAGCCTGGAGAAACGGCGACCGGATATGGGATGTACCTGGTCTTGATGAGTATCATGGTCAGGATATTCATCTGACAGAAGCGCTTACCATCGAAGCCAACAAAGCAATCGGCCAAGCGATTTCGGATAAACAACCGTTTTACTTGTATATGTCCCAT
>CAZOUC010000566.1:0-1950 GCA_964582825.1 uncultured Enterobacteriaceae bacterium
AGCGGGCCTCGACGGTGGCACGTGCCGGGTCCGGGGGGGCGGTCCGGTACGCACATCGGGAGCCCTGTCAGGCGCGATCGAAGGCGAAGGGCAGCACCGCGTCGATGTCGTCGAGGCCGAGCTGCCGCATCAGCAGCCGGTCGACACCGAGGGCGACGCCGGCGCAGGGCGGCAGGCCGTGTTCGAGGGCGGCGAGCAGGCGTTCGTCCAGCGGCGGCACCGGCAGGCCCAGGCGGGCACGCTGCGCGCGGTCGGCCTGCTGACGGCGCCGCTGCTCTTCGGCATCGCGCAGTTCCTGGTAGCCATTGGCGAGTTCCATCCCGGCCACGAACAGCTCGAAGCGACACGCCACCGTGCGCCCGGCCGCGTCCGGCACACACTCGGCCAGCGCCGCCTGCGACGCCGGGAAGTCGAGCACGAAGTCCATCGTGTCCTGACCGAGACCCGGCTCGATGGTCTGACTGAACAGCAGCTGCAGCCAGCCGTCGCGATCGGTGTCGAGCCCGGCGCAATCGAAACGGGAGCGCGCCAGGGTCGCCAGTTCGGCCGCGTCGGCCGTATGGGAGTCGATCGAAAACGCGTGCTCGAACAGATCGGCGTAGCGGTGGCAACGCCGCTCGGCAATGCCCAGCAGCGGGCCCACCAGGTCAGCGACTTCCGCGATCAGCTCGGACAGCCCGTACCCGGGCCGATACCACTCGAGCATGGCGAATTCGGGATTGTGCCGCCGTCCCTGCTCGGCCGCGCGGAACGCGTGGCTCAGCTGGTAGATCGCCCGCCGGTCGCGGGCCAGCAGGCGCTTCATCGCGAATTCGGGGCTGGTCTGCAGGAATCCACTGCCCGGCAGCTCGAAGCTCGCCAGTTGCGGATCGGTGGCCGCAGCGGCGGCGAGGGCAGGCGTATCGACCTCGAGCACGTCGCGCTCGGCGAAAAACCGCCGGATCGCCGCAAACAGCGCTGCGCGCGCTTCGAGTACCTCGAGACTGGCGCCGGGCCGCCAGTCCCGGTCTGTACGGGAACCGGACATGCGCCGCGCCGGCGGGCTCAGCCCTTGGCGCGCGACACGTACTCCCCGGTGCGGGTGTCGACGCGGACCGCATCGCCGACGTCGAGGAACAGCGGCACCTTGACCACGGCGCCGGTGGCCAGGGTCGCCGGCTTGGAGCCGCCCTGCGCCGTGTCGCCGCGCAGGCCCGGGTCCGTTTCGACGATCTCGAGCTCGACGAAATTCGGCGGCGCCACCGCGAGGGGCGCGCCGTTGTACAGGGTCACGACGCAGCGATCCTGCTCCTTGAGCCAGTTGCGGGAATCGCCGACGGCGCTGGCGTCGGCCTGGACCTGTTCGAAGCTCTCCGGATCCATGAAGTGCCAGAATTCACCGTCCGTGTAGAGATAATCCATCTCGCGGTCGAAAACGTCCGCGCTCTCGAGACTCTCGCCCGACTTGAAGGTGCGCTCCCATACCCGCCCGCTCTTCAGGTTGCGGAGCTTGACGCGGTTGAAGGCCTGGCCTTTGCCCGGCTTGACGAACTCGTTCTCGAGAATGGTGCAGGGATCGCCGTCCAGCATCACCTTGAGGCCGGCCTTGAATTCACTGGTGGAGTAGGTCGCCATCGTCGTTCCGTCGCTTGCGTCGAGGCGCGCCATGATACCGCTATGCCCGGCTGCGGGACATACTGCGCGTGTGCGGGGATGGCCGAGGCCACACGCGTCTTATATAGTCGGCTATCATTCGTCGATCCGAGGCGGCGCAGACGGGCAGGAGAGGTCTGGCCCGCGACACCCGCACCAAGAGCGTGGACAATGAGTGGAGAAGAAACGATTCACCTGCTGATCTGCGGTGAATCGCAGCAGGATGCTGACCAGTACAGCGCCGTGTTCCGCGGCGCCGGGCTGACCGTCCGCGCGCATCGCATCGCGTCGGAACAGGACCTGCGCGACAGCCTGTCC
>CAZOUC010000567.1:0-1941 GCA_964582825.1 uncultured Enterobacteriaceae bacterium
GGTGGTCATGGCCGAGGTCGGCGCGGAGGCACGCTACGCGCCGCACCACCGGCAGAAGATCGCACTGATCTTCGCGGCCATGCGCCACTTTCGCGACGAACTGCGCTCGCGCGGCTTCACGGTCCGCTACTTCGCCTGGGACGACGACGACCGACCTCTGGACTCGCTGGCCGAGGCCCTGGCACGGTGTGCCGACGACGGCGAATACGCCGGCATTCGTGCCACCCACTGTGGCGAGTGGCGCCTGCACCGCGCGATGCTCGACGACTGGCCCGCCGCCACCGGTCTCGACGTCGAAATTGTCGAAGACGACCGCTTCGTCTGCTCCGTGGATGATTTCCGGCGCTGGGCGGAGGGCCGCAAGCAGCCGCGCATGGAGTACTTCTATCGCGAGATGCGACGGCGGACCGGCCTGCTGCTCGACGGGGACGGCAAGCCGCTTGGCGGAGCCTGGAACTTCGATGCCGACAACCGGCGCCGCTGGGCCGGCGACCCCCCGGCGCCGGAACACGGCGCGCCGTCGATCGACGCGGTCACGCAGCAGGTGATCGATCTCGTCGGCCGCTCCTTCACCGATCATCCCGGCACTCTGGACAACTTTTCCTGGCCCGTGAACCGCACCCAGGCCCTGGCGGTGCTCGAGGAATTCGTCACCGAGCGACTGCCCGCCTTCGGCGACTTCCAGGACGCGATGGCCAACGGCGAGCCCTACCTGTTCCACGCCCTGCTGAGCTCGAGCCTGAACATTGGCCTGCTGACCCCGCTCGAAGTCTGTGAACGTGTCGAGCAGGCGTATCTCGACGGTGCCGTGCCGATCAACGCGGCCGAGGGCTTCATCCGTCAGATCATCGGCTGGCGTGAGTACGTGCGGGGCATCTACTGGTGGCAAATGCCGGACTACGGTCCGCGTCGCAGCAGCGACCGCGAACTGCCCCACTACTACTGGGACGGCGACACGCGCATGCGCTGCATGCGCGAGGCGATCGGCAGCACGCTGGACAACGCCTACGCGCACCACATCCAGCGCCTGATGATCACCGGCAATTTCGCGCTGCTGGCCGACCTGGACCTGCAGGCGATCTGCGACTGGTACCTGGGTGTCTATATCGACGCCTTCGAGTGGGTCGAACTGCCCAACACCCTCGGCATGGTGATGCACGCCGACGGCGGCCTGATGGGCTCGAAGCCCTACGCCGCCAGCGGCGCCTACGTGAACCGGATGTCAGACCACTGCAAGGCCTGCCACTACCGCGTCCGGGAGACCACCGGCGCCCGCGCCTGCCCGTTCAATGCCCTGTACTGGGCCTACCTGGAACGCAACAGTCCAAAGCTGCGCGACAACCCGCGCATGGCGCTGGCGATGCGCAACTGGGACCGCAAGGACGCGGACGAGCGCGCGGCGATTCTCGACCAGGCCGCGAAGACCCTGGCCGACCTGGAACGGCTCTGATCAGCGCCGCGCCGCGAAGAACGCCCGGAGCTGTCCGGCACACTCGTCCGCCAGCACGCCTTCACGCACCGTGACGCGGTGGTTCAGGTGGGACTGTTCGAGGACGCGCAGCGTGCTGACCACGGCGCCGGCACGTGGCTCGCGGGCGCCGAACACGAGAGTCGCAACGCGTGCATGCACGAGGGCACCTGCGCACATCGTGCAGGGCTCGATCGTCACGTACAGGGTGCTGCCGGGCAGCCGGTAGTTGCCGACCCGGGCCGCCGCCTCGCGCAGCGCCACGATCTCGGCGTGCGCGGTCGGATCGTGCCGGCAGATCGGCCCGTTGCTGCCCTCGCCGAGGATCTCGCCGTCACGCACCAGCACGGCGCCGACCGGCACCTCGCCGGCTGCCGCCGCGCGCCGCGCGAGTTCCATGGCGCGGCGCATGAACGACTCGTCATCGACGGCCATGCTCGCGCCCCTTCATGGCCTGGCATACCGCGGCGGTG
>CAZOUC010000568.1:0-1914 GCA_964582825.1 uncultured Enterobacteriaceae bacterium
GTCTTCGGCGACAGCACCGCCGTCCGGCAATGCCGCGAGCTTCTGTTCGGCCAGGGCAACCTCGCCCGCTACGGGCTGCTGGCACTCGCCCCTGCCGATTGGGCAACCGGTAGTCCAATGGCCGAGCAGCCGGTGGTGCTGCCGGGCGACCTGCTGGGACTGTTGCTCGCGGGCGATCCCGAGAAGGCCCCGCAGGAGCCGGGCATCACGCTCCACCCGGTCGACCGCGAGGCGGCCGGCGACCCGGTCGAGGCCGACGCGCTCGAGCAGGGACTGGCCGCCATCCTGGCCGAGCCGCCGGCGGTGCGGCCGATCATGCAGCTCCAGGACGGCACGGCCACCCGACGCCGGCTGCTCGATGCGCTAAGCCGGCACGACGTGGCCTGCGTCGAGCTCGACCTCTCGGGCCTCACCGGCGCCGGCCTCGCCACCGCTTCGGCGCGTGCCAAGGCCGCTGCACGCCTCGCCCGGCGACACCGGGCGGCCCTCCTCCTCCTGCCACCGGCAAGCACCGCACCGGGCGACACCGTCCGCCACGTGCAGGACCTGGCCCTCGAGCTGCACGACCTCGTGCGGCTCTTGATCATCGACAGTGCGGTGACCTGGCACCTTGCCGCGGCCGACCGGCTGCCCGCTTGCTGGCTGATCGAGCGCCGACGGCCGGGCACCGCCGAGCGTCGTGCCGCCTGGCGCAGCGTGGCGGCTGCCGCCCACGGGATCACCCTGGCACCGGATGCCGCCGACGCGCTGGGGGCGGTGCTGCGCTTCGAGCGTCCCGACATCGAGGCGACGCTCCGCCTCGCGGCCGGCTCGCGCCACGCCGCAGGCGAGTCCACCGAGGCCGCGACACCGCTCTCAACCGCGGCGCTGCAGCAGGCGAGCCGGCGCATCGCCGCGGCCCGAGCCCCCGCGATGGTGCAGCCGATCGAGCCCGTCTATCGCTGGCACGACATCGCGCTGCCGGACGAGGTGGAGCGGCAATTGCGCGAGATCCCGACCCATGTGCGCCACGCCGGCACGGTGCTCGAGGACTGGGGCTTCGAGCAGCGCGTACCCTACGGCCAGGGGGTCGCCGCCCTCTTCGCCGGGGTCAGCGGCACCGGCAAGACCATGGCGGCGCAGATCGTCGCTGCCGAGCTCGGCGTGCTGCTCTTCCACGTCGACCTGGCGCAAACCGTCTCGAAATATATCGGCGAGACCGAAAAACAGCTCGATCGGGTGTTCCGTGAGGCCGAGACGGCGAGCGCCTGCATCCTCTTCGACGAGTGCGAATCGATCTTCGCCAAGCGCACCGAGGTCAAGGACGCCCATGACCGCTACGCCAACCTCGAGAGCGCCTTCCTCCTGCAACGCCTCGAGAGCTTCCGTGGCTTGGCGATCCTGACCACCAACCTCAAGCAGAACCTCGATCCGGCCTTCATCCGTCGGCTGCGCTTCGTGGTCGACTTCCCGACCCCCGATGCGGCCAGCCGCGAGCGCATCTGGCGCCGCGCCTTTCCCGCTGCGGCCGGGCTCGAGGGCGATGTCGACGTCACCTTCCTCGCCCGTCGCTTCGAGCTCACCGGCGGCCACATCCAGGCCGTGGCGATGCGCGCGGCCTTCCTGGCCGCCGCCTCGGGCCAGCGCATCGCCATGCGCCATGTGGTCGAGGCCGCCCGCGCCGAACTCGTTAAGCTCGGCATGCTGCAGGCCGAGCAGCGCCTCGCCCGGTACGCCGAGCGCGTCGGTGCCACCGGGACCGCCCCGGAGGTGGCCGCGGGATGAGCATCGAGGCCATCCGCGATACCACGCTGGCGCTGCAGGCGCGCCTGCAGACCGCGCTCGAGCCCGACAAGGTGCTCGAAGGCCCACCGGTCGGCACGCGCGACGCCGACGTGCGCGCCGCCCTCTACCTCGTTCACATTCTGCCCAACG
>CAZOUC010000569.1:0-1912 GCA_964582825.1 uncultured Enterobacteriaceae bacterium
GTTCCGCGCTGCTGCGCGACGAGGCCCTGGTGCGGGATATCTGCGAACGCGTGGTCGCCGCGGTCGACGTTCCGGTCACCCTGAAGATCCGTACCGGCTGGTGTCCGAACAGCCGCAATGCCGTACGCGTCGCGCAGATCGCCGAGGCCGCGGGAATACGGCTGCTGACCGTGCATGGCCGCACCCGCGCCTGCCGTTTCAAGGGCCTCGCGGAGTACGACACGATCGCCGAAGTCGTGGCGTCCTGCTCGCTGCCGGTGGTCGCCAACGGCGACATCGATTCACCTCAGGCCGCGCGGGCGGTCCTGCGTCACACCGGCGCTGCCGCGCTCATGGTCGGTCGCGCGGCGCAGGGGCGGCCCTGGCTGTGCGGCCAGATCGAGGCCGAGCTGCGGGGGCGCACGGCCCCGCCCGCACCTCGCGGCGCCGAGCTCGCCGAACTCATCGACGCACACCTCGCGGCGCTGCACGAGCTGTACGGCGAGTACCACGGCGTGCGCATCGCCCGCAAGCACCTCGGCTGGTACCTGGAATCGGCGGGCGGCTCGAAAGAATTCCGGCAACGCTTCAATGCACTCGAATGCGCCGACGCCCAGCGCGAATCGGTGAAGCGCCACTTCAACCGGGTGATGGAACACGAGGCCCAAGCCGCATGAACGACATCAACGCGTCGGCGCGCGCGGCACGTATTGCCGCGGGCGACTCTGCCGACGAATCCGCACGCGAGGCGCGCTCGCTGCGCGAGAGCGTCGAGTACGCCGTGACCAATTACCTCGAACAGATCGACGGCCAGCACGTCACCGACGTGTACGACATGGTGCTGCAGGAAGTCGAGGCGCCGCTGCTCGAAGTGGTCATGAAGCACACGCGCCACAACCAGACGCGCGCCTCGGAGCTCCTCGGCCTCAATCGCGGAACCCTGCGCAAGAAGCTCAAGCGCTACGGTCTGTTGTAGTGGGCAGGGCGGGCGACCGGCAAATGCGCTGCGACGAGGAAGCCGCATGACCGAACTCCAGCAAGCCAGGCCGGTACGCCGGGCCCTGATCAGCGTCTCCGACAAGTCCGGAATCGTCGAGTTCGCGCGGGGTCTGCGCGAGGCGGAGGTGGAAATCCTGTCGACCGGCGGCACCTTCCGGCTGCTCCGGGAAGCGGGCATCGACGCCGTCGAGGTCGCCGACTACACGGGTTTTCCCGAGATGATGGACGGGCGCGTCAAGACCCTGCATCCGAAGATTCACGGCGGTATTCTCGCGCGCCGCGGCCAGGACGAAGCGGCGATGGCGACGCAGGGCATCGAGGCGATCGACATGGTCGTCGTCAACCTCTACCCCTTCGAGCAGACCGTCGCGCGCGAGGACTGCGACCTCGCCACGGCGATCGAGAACATCGATATCGGTGGGCCGACCATGGTACGGGCAGCCGCCAAGAATCACCGCGACGTTGCCGTCGTGGTCAATGCCGCCGACTACGACCGCGTGCTCGAGGAACTCGTCGCCAACGACGGCCAGCTGGGCCTCGACACGCGCTATCGCCTGGCCGTCGCGGCGTTCGCCCACACCGCGGCCTACGACGGCGCGATCGCCAACTACCTGTCGGCGGTCGACGGTGACGGGCGCCGCCGCCCGTTCCCGGACAGCCTGCAGCTCCAGTTCCGCAAGACGCAGGACATGCGTTACGGGGAAAACCCGCACCAGGGCGCGGCGTTCTACGTCGAAGCGAAGCAGCGCGAACCGAGCGTGGCGACCGCGCGGCAGCTGCACGGCAAGGAGCTGTCGTTCAACAACATTGCCGATACCGACGCGGCTCTGGAATGCGTCAAGCAGTTCGACGAGCCGGCCTGCGTCATCGTCAAGCACGCCAATCCCTGCGGCGTCGCGATCGCCGATTCGCCACTGGCGGCGTACACGCGCGC
>CAZOUC010000570.1:0-1902 GCA_964582825.1 uncultured Enterobacteriaceae bacterium
GGCGCGATCGCCTACCTGGTGCTCGCCTGGGTGCTGGTGCGCGGCTGGCGGGCGAACGTGTACAGCCCGACGCTGGCCGCGGCGGCGCTGGTGTCGGTGCTCTGGCAGGCGGGCCTGGCCCTGAACACGGTGGCGGCACTGCCCGGCGTGCTGCTGGAACTGCTGGAGATCCTGCACGCCGGCGCCTGGATGACCGGCTGCGCGGTGACGCTCAAGCGCCTGGTCGGCGCCACGCCGCCGAAGCGCGTCATGGCACCCACCTTCGGCCTGCTGCTCGGCGTCCCGCTGCTGCTCGCACTGGCCGCGCCGTTGCTGCTCGGCCCCTACGTCGCCGACGTATTCCAGGCCAAGCGCGCCTGGTGCGGCCTGCTGCTGGCGATCGGCATACTGATCATGGTCGAGCAGCTGTACCGCAACACCAGCAGCCTGCCGGTGCCGGCGATCCGCTTCATGTGCATCGGCCTGGCCGCCAGCGCCGTGTACGACATGTACCTGTTCGCCGACACGCTGATCTTCGAGCGCGTCAACCTCGACCTGTGGCGCGCCCGCGGCGGCCTCAACACCATCGCCGCGCTGTTCATCGCCATCAGCATCCGCCGCGCCCGCCAGCGCCCGGTGATCGCGCTGTCGCGCGAGGTCGCCTACTACACCACCAGCCTGACCGCCGCCGGCCTGTTCCTGTTCTCGATTTCACTGGTCGGCTACTTCATCCGCGATGCCGGCACCTGGGGCACCGTGCTGCAGCTGATGCTGCTGTTCTCCGCCGCGCTGGCGGTGGCGACCTTCTTCGTCTCGCGCAAGGCGCGCGACTGGCTGCGCGTCACCGTGTCCAAGAACTTCTTCGCCTACAAGTACGACTACCGCGACGAGTGGCTGCGCCTGATCGACCAACTGTCGCGCCCCGACTCGCGCGAAGACCTGTACGTGCGCGCGATCCAGGCCCTGGCGGACCTGTACAAGTGCCCCGGCGGCGTGCTGTGGCTGAAGGAAGAAAACCGCTACGTGCCGACCGCGCCCTGCCGCATGGCCCTGCCCCGCAAAGCCGACGAACCGGCCGACTCCGATTTCATCCACCAGCTGGAGCAGGAGTGGATCTACGAGATCGCCCGGCCGCGCGATGCCAAGGAAGTGCCGCCGCCGGCCTGGGTCGCCAACGTGCCGCGCCTGGGCCTGATCGTGCCGCTGCTGTCCGAGCACGAGCTGATCGGTTTCGTCGGCCTGCAGGAGTCGCTGGTCGGCGATGCACACGTCGATTGGGAAGACCTCGACATCATCAAGACCAGCGCGCGCATGGTCGCGAGCTACCTGGTGCGGCACCGAGTCGGCGAGCAGCTGGCGCGCACCCGGCAGTTCGACACCTACCACCAGCTCACCGCCTTCATCATGCACGACCTGAAAAACCTGATCGCGCAGCAGGAACTGGTGGTCAAGAACGCCGCCAAGCACAAGGAAAACCCGGCCTTCGTCGAGGACGCGATCGAAACCATCCAGAACTCGGTCACGCGCATGAGCAACCTGCTCAACAAGCTGCGCCACAGCGAGCCCTCCGAGAAGAAGAGCCTGCCGCTGCGCGATATCCTGATCGACGCGATCAACCGCTCGAACCACCTGCGACCGATCCCGTCACTGCGCGTGCAGGACGGCACGCTGGCGGTGTTCTCGGACCGCGACCACCTGGCGATGGTCATCAGCCACGTGATCAAGAACGCGCAGGAAGCCACCGCCGAAGACGGCTTCGTCGACGTCACGCTGAGCCGCGAGGACCAGCACGCGGTAATCCTGGTCGAGGACAACGGCGCGGGCATGGACGACGACTTCGTCCGCGACCGCCTGTTCAAACCCTTCGAGAGCACCAAGACCGGCAAGGGCATGGGCATCGGCGTGTACCAGACCCGCGAGTTC
>CAZOUC010000571.1:0-1893 GCA_964582825.1 uncultured Enterobacteriaceae bacterium
CCGGGCCCTCGTCAGCGTCCGGTTCCGGCTTCGCGCGCCCGCCCTTGCCGCGGCGCGCGGGGGTGATCAACCCCCGCAGCGGGCTCGCCGGTGCGAACAGGACGAAGGCCATCAGCGGGCGCCGGGTGCGGCCGATCGTGTGCTCGCCGAAGTGGGCCCAGTCCGCCTGCGCCTGCTCGCCGGGCAGCGTGCGCAGGCGCAGATAGGCCTCGGCCTCGCGGCGTGGGCGCAGCTACGCGACCCGATGGCGGAAGTGATCCGGGCCGCCCTCGTAGCCGCGCGCACGGACCATCTCGTAGAGACGGCTGGCGGTCAGCGTCGGGAAGCGCTCGAGGGTCTCGACGATGAACGGGACGTACTTGTCGAGCATGGAAGACCGCCGGGGACGCTGTTCCTCACGACGCACACCGGACTCGCCCAGCACCCGCTCGACGGTCGAGTGATGGACACCGAGCTGGCGGGCGATCGTGCCGACGCGCCAGTGCTCGGCGTGGAACAAGCGCAGGATCTCGGCACGCGTCTTTTCGCTGATCGCCATCGCCCGCTTCACCAGGGAAAGGACCAAGGTCGCCGTCCTCGATGGCGCAACCAGCCCGTGCGAACGAAGGAACTCACGACGCGGCCACAGAAATGGCAATGCGGCGGCCTCGAAGACTCGGTGGTCTGACTCATGACAGGCGCCTCGGCCGTGCGCGGAGCCTGAAGTGTCCTGGCCGTCGGGCGCGACCGGGAACCCTGATGCGTCACCTTCTCATGGCGCGCACGGTAACGGCGCTGGCACAGCGCATGGTGGCGCCGACCTCGGGGGGTCCGCTGATAGCGTCGCCCTGCCGCACGCACGCTGGCACGCCGCGCGGCCGCGGAGCAGGACGTACCGCAGTAGCGCTGGCCGCGATCGCAGCGCGTGCAGATCCAGACCTGGCGTCCACACTGACCACAGCAAAACAACCTCGCATCGTCCACGCGCCTCCCGGCAAGAAGGGGCTGGACGCAACAAGCCGGTCCGGCAATACTAAACCCGGACCCGGATGCAAGTGCGGATCTAGGCGCAACCTCGGGACATCGACGGCCAAGTCTTCAGGCCCGGGGTTGCGTCGGCCTTCTCGCCGCTCCCTTCTACACCGAACCGACGATTGCCGTCATCCGCACCCCACCTCGGAGTGCGTCCACGGCGCAAATGGCAAGGGACTCAGACTCGATCGATCAGGAGCCGGCGCTGTGCACCCATCAAGCTGTTCGCCAGATATGCGCGGTTTTTCGTAGCCGCCTACAGCTATCAGTAGACGAGATCGCGGAGTACCTCGGAGTCAGCAAAGACACCGTGTACACCTGGGTCTCCTCGAAGGGCATGCCCGGGCATCGCGTCGGGCGGTTCTGGAAGTTCAAGAAGGACGAGATCGACGACTGGGTTCGGGCAGGTGGAGCAGCCTCTGGTTCGACTGGCTCCCCGGAAGGAGAGGAGCACTGATGGCACCGCCGCTTTCATACCAAGTCGCCGAGAGGGTCTCGGAAGCATCCCAGCTCTACCACCGCCTCGTCCTCGTCGTCGGGCCCGCACGCTCCGGCAAGACCGCAGCGCTGCGAGATCTCCACGATGAACACAGCTGGCCGCTGCTGAACGTGAACCTGCTGCTCTCGGAGCGACTCCTGGAGCTGACGGCGCGACAGCGTGCGCTGCGCGTGGCCCGCATCGTCGACGACATCGTCGCCGAGAAGGACGCTGACCCCGTCATGTTGGACAACATCGAGATGCTCTTCCATCCCGACCTGAAGCAGGACCCGCTGCGGCTCCTGCAGAGCCTCTCCCGCAACCGCACGGTCGTCGCCACGTGGCGAGGTGGTGTCTTGGCACCGAAATCAAGTGGACACGCCTTGCCTGGTTTTGTGAGAGTC
>CAZOUC010000572.1:0-1889 GCA_964582825.1 uncultured Enterobacteriaceae bacterium
ACCGAGCCGGTCGAGCAGCGCGCCCAGGCCCTCGTCGACACGGCTGTCGCTGAGAAAGTCGATCTCTTCCTCGGGAAAGTCGATGGCCGCCTCGACGTAGACGCGCAGGCGGGTGAGATCCTCGACGATCGCGTTGACGCGCCGCGAGAACTCGCCCTGCAGGCTGCGCAGGGCGCTGCGCGAGGCCTGGCGCGAACCGGAGTCGATCAGGTCGGCGATCGCTTCGGCCTGGGCGAGGTCGAGCTTGTCGTTGAGGAAGGCGCGCTCGCTGAACTCGCCGGGCCGTGCCAGGCGGGCGCCGAGCTCGAGCACCGCCTCGGTGAGCATGTCCATCACCACCGGGCCGCCGTGGCCCTGCAGCTCGAGCACGTCCTCGCCGGTGAAGCTGTGCGGCCCGGGAAAGAACAGGGCGATGCCCTCGTCGATCACCTCGCCGCGCAGGCGGAAACGGCACAGGCGGGCCAGGCGCGGCTCGGGCAGCTCGCCGCACAGGGTGCGGGCGACGTCGCGGCAGGCCGGACCGGATACGCGCACGACGCCAATGCCGCCGCGCCCTGGCGGGGTGGCGACGGCAACGATCGTGTCGCGATCGCTCATGGGCTGGTGGCGGGTCTCAGCCGCCCCGTTCGATCTGCCGGGTGATCACCCACTGCTGAGTGATCGACAGCAGGTTGTTGACCAGCCAGTACAGGACCAGGCCGGACGGGAACCACAGGAAGAACACCGTGAACACGAAAGGCATCAACTGCATGATGCGCGCCTGCATCGGATCCGGCGGCGGCGGGTTCAGCTTCATCTGCACGAACATGCTCGCGCCCATCAACAGCGGCAGCACGAAGTAGGGGTCCATGACCGAGAGGTCGCGGATCCACAGGAAGAACGGCGCGTGGCGCAGCTCGACGCTTTCCATCAGCATCCAGTACAGGGCGATGAACACCGGCATCTGGATCAGGATCGGCAGACAGCCCCCGAGCGGATTCACCTTTTCCTTCCGGTACAGGTTCATCATCTCTTCGGACTGCTTCGCCTTGTCGTCGGCGTAGCGCTCGCGCAACTCGATCAGTTTCGGCTGCAGCTTGCGCATGCGCGCCATCGATTTGTAGCTGGTCGCCGAGAGCTGGAAGAACAGCGCCTTGATCAGCACGGTGAGCAGGATGATCGACACGCCCCAATTGCCCAGCCCATTGCCGAGCTGGAAGTCGAGGCCGAAGGCGTGGAAGTGACCGGTCGCGAAGAAATTCAGCAGCACGAACAGCGGCTGGGCGATCCACCACAGGAAGCCGTAGTCGACGGTCAGGTCGAGGCCCGGGGCGATTTCCTGCAGGCGGTACTGGTCCTTCGGCCCGGCGTAGAAACGCCCGCTCAGCACCGCGCTCGAACCCGGCTCGACGCGCACCGCCGGCGAGGTGAAGCGGCCGAGGTACAGGCCCGACTGGCTTTGCAGCGCCGTGAAGGCGTGCGGCCCGTCGTCGGGAACCCAGGCGCTGATGAAGTAGTGCTGCACCATCGCGATCCAGCCGCCGTCCACGGTGGCTTTCCAGGCGCCGTCCTCGAGGTCGTCGAAGTCCAGTTTCTTGTACGGTTCGTCGGCGGTGCGCGAGGCAAAGCCGAGGTACGGGTTGATGCTGAACATGTTGCCGTCGAGGCCCGGCGCCGGGCTCGCGTCGCGGCGCAGCTGCGCGAACATGCCGGCCGTCCACGGCGCGTCGCCGGCGTTGATCACCTCGTGTTCGACGTCGATGACGTGGCTGCCGCGCGTGAATACGAAGCGCTTGAGCACGGTGACGTCGTTGGCGGCCTCGTGGCGCAGTTCCACGACCAGGCGATCGTTGCCGTCGGCCATCCGGTAGACGCGCTGCGCTGCGGTGTAGCGGGCGCGCTCGTTCGCC
>CAZOUC010000573.1:0-1886 GCA_964582825.1 uncultured Enterobacteriaceae bacterium
GTGCGCGTCGACAGCGGCGTGATCCAGGGCGACGAGGTCAGCGTGCACTACGATCCGATGATCGCCAAGCTGGTCACCTGGGACGAGAGCCGCGAGCGGGCGCTGGCGCGGCTCGCCACCGCGCTCGCCGAATACCAGATTCACGGCGTGGTCACCAACACCGCGTTCCTCTACAACATCGCGACTTCGGCGGCGTTTCGCAGTGCCGACGTCGATACCGGCTTCATCGAAAGACACCGCGACCAGGTGCTGCACCGGGCCCCGGAGGAGGTCGACGACGCGCTGCCGGTCGCCGGTCTGTACCTCGTGCTGCGCGAGGCGCGACGGGCGCGGGCCGCGGCACGGAGCCGGCCGGACGCGTTCTCGCCGTGGTCGCGCAGCAACGCCTGGCGCCTGAACGAGCCGCACCGGCAGCGCCTCGACCTGCTGCTCAATGGTGAAGCGCACACGATCCACGTCGAGGCCGTCGACGAAGCCCCGGGGCGACGCTTCTACATCGACGTGGCCGGACGCCGCCGCCTGGTGGGCGGAGAACTGGAGGGCACCACCCTGCACCTGGACGTCGACGGGCACCGGCGTCGCGTCACGGTCATCGAACACGACGAGCGCTGTTTCCTGTTTCGCGACGGCGGGGTGATGCAGTTCGGCCTGCAGCGGCGCGACTACGGCGACCGGCAGCAGGCCGGTCCCGGTGCGTTCCTGGCACCGATGAACGGCACCGTGGTGGCCTGCTTGGTCGAGCCGGGCCGGCCCGTCGCCGCCGGCGAGCCGTTGCTGATCATGGAAGCGATGAAGATGGAGCACACCCTGAGCGCGCCGGCGGCCGGCTCGGTCAGCGCGTTCTTTTTCGGGCCCGGTGACCTGGTGGCCGGCGGCGACGAGCTGCTGGCCTTCGCGCCCGACGAGGCCTAGGGGAGCGCCGCCGCCAGCGTTTCCAGCACCGGCATGGTCTCGTCCAGCGACAGGCAGGGGTCGGTGATGCTCTGTCCGTAGCGTAACGGACGGCCCGCGTCGAGGTCCTGTCTGCCGCCGACCAGGTGGCTCTCGAGCATCACACCGCGAATCGCGTCCTGGCCGGCGGCCAGCTGGCGCGCCAGGGAACCCGCGACCTCGCCCTGGCGGCGCGGGTCCTTGCGGCTGTTGGCGTGACTGCAGTCGACCAGCAGCCGGCCCGGCAGACCGGTGGCCTCGAGCTGTTCCCGCGCTGCCTGCACGGCTTCCGGGCCGTAGTTCGGGCCGGTCTCCGAGCCGCCGCGCAGGATCAGGTAGCACTGGTCATTGCCGCTGGACTGCAGGATCGCCGGCGTGCCCTCGCGGGTCAGTGACGGGAACCAGTGGGCGTGCCGCGCGGCGTGCAGCGCGTCGATGGCGACTCCGATGTCACCGTCGGTGCGGTTCTTGATGCCGACCGGCATCGACAGGCCGGAAGCCAGCTCACGGTGAATCTGGCTTTCCACGGTGCGTGCGCCGATCGCGCCGAAGCTGACCAGTTCGGCGTAGTACTGGCCGAGCGTCGTGTCGAGAAACTCGCTCGCCGCCGGCAGGCCGAGGTCGTTGACGTCGAGCAGCAGCTTGCGGGCGATGTGCAGGCCGCGGTTGATGTGAAAGCTGCCGTCGAGCTCCGGGTCGTTGATCAGGCCTTTCCAGCCGACGATGGTGCGCGGCTTCTCGAAGTAAACCCGCAGTACCGGAAACAGTTTGTCCGTGAGCGGAGCGCAGCGCTCCCTGAGTGCTGCGGCGTAGTCGAGGGCGGCCTGCGGGTCGTGGATCGAACACGGTCCGACGATCACCACCAGTCGCGGGTCCGCGCCGGACAGGCAGCGGGCGATGGTGTCCCGCGCCGTCGCGATCCGCTCGGCACCGGTTTCGGTCAGGGGCAGGTCGTC